>NZ_JAEHNT010000029.1:0-20159 GCF_016742815.1 Lactobacillus sp. A27 | reverse complement strand
TGGATCTAAAGTTTGACCCTTATCTACCTTAAGACCACCTTTGCCATCGATGTGGTACTTTTTATTGTCATCTAGCTTATCCTTTGGCTTGACACCATTAAGTTCGTTCCAAGCCTTATTTTCAGCTTTAGTAAGCTTTTCTACCGTTGCTTGATCTGCATAGGTACCTTTATTTTTGTTAACTGTACCATTTTCTACAGAAATTATATTACTTACTGCATCTGTCGCAGTGTCATAAGCTGATTTTTTATCTGAATCAGCATATTGATAACGAGCTGAAGCCTTAGTTGTATCGACTTTATGAGCAGCAAAACTGCCATCATCATACTGTCCGATACTATTACCAAGCTTTTTCATAGCATCGTTTAAGGAATTTCCTTCACTAACAATGTTATTTAAAGCAGCAGGGTCTGTAATGTTATTTAGAATTTTATTCCGCAAAACATTAATTTGAGCATTATTTAAATAGTCAGTATGAATCTTCTTCATAGCCTCATTGGCAGGAACCCAACCAGGAATAATATCTTTAGGGTTTACTGGTGCATATGGATTAGCTGCATCAGCTGGAGTCAGTACTCTCTGCTCACCATATAATCTAGAAAACATGTTATAGAATCTATTCTGATTAGAATAAATATTAGCTGAGATTCCTGAGAATTGTTGATTTTTCCAACCTGTAGATAATTGTACTTCATGAGAGTCTGTGTGTTGCGTAGTAAAGGAAATAACATAAGAAGAAAATTGTGAATTATCAGTGACACCTTGTGACTTAAATTCCATTGCTTGGGTAAAGTTATCACTGCTAAATACTCCATTAGAATTAGCTACACCGTTTTTAGAATTTAAACTATACCCCAGTCTGTCATAAATGAGTTTGTCCCCATTTTTTGCACCATCAACATCTCCAGTTTCATTTTTAATTACAAAATTATTAACATAAAGGCCATGAGCGTTACCTACATAAGGGGACCGCCCATCAGATGCATTATAATATGCGTCGTCACTATGACCCCAATCTTTAAAGTAAGTCTGCCATAAGTTCTTTTTACCAATATCAGTATCAGTAGTGAAATAGTATGGGCCTTGCAAATATTGATTGTTATAAGCTGGCAAGGTTTTTCTATTATTAATTAAACCAGTATCTGGATCAACATCTGTCTTAGGATTAAATGAAAAGTCTTTTTCAGTTGATAGATTTTTTATTGGAGATTCAGTAGCTCTAGTGCTACCGGGCTCAAATGTATAAGATTCAAATGTTGGATTTTTCTTAAGATCACTAATTACTTTCATGTCAACATTACCAACGATTTGGTAGTCAGAAGTGAGAGCAATGCCAAATTTCGCAGAACTTAACCCACTTAATTTACTGCCAACATTTTGTAATCCCTTCTTAGGGAAGAAAGTAACAGTCCAACGGGTCTGACCATTTCCTAAATCTTCTTTAGAAATATCGATATTATTATTAGTATCTGCAGCTGTCGTTGCCCATTGAAAAGCAGCAGTACCATTAGCTTGAATATCAGCAGCACGGTAAACGTAGTCATTACCATAAATAGTTACAATCTTGTAATACTTTCCATCTTTACCTTTATAGATATTAGAACTGTAGTTATCTGAAGAAGTTAGATTATTGTCATTGGCCAATTTTTGATTTTCTTTAGCTAGCTGAGTATTAATGTTATTTTGATCTACTGTACCTGCTGCATTTCTGTCAGTACCAGTATTAGTACCAGTACCATTATCAGTACCAGTACCATTATCAGTACCATTACCAGTATTAGTACCAGGAGTTGTCATTAAATTCATAAATGCTAATTTTGCTGCTGATTTAGCTGCTAATGATCTAATATAAGTGTGAGCGCTACCTTGCGTCTTTGGTAAAGATTGTGAGGTTGTCGCAGATTCTGTAGAATTATTAGCTGTTGCATTCTTACTTCCACTACTTTGTTGAACTTTTTGTGTTGCTCTAGTTGTTTTCTGAGTATTAGTTTGTTCAACAGTTGTATTGCCAACTGCTGAGGTCTGTTGCGACCTACTGGAATTTCCAACGCTTTCTGTGGTTGCTGCCTTTACAGAATGATTAGTAAAGTTAATTCCAAAAATGGTTACTCCTAATAATACCGAAACCATACCAACGCTAAACTTACGCAGACTATAACGCGGTGTCCGTTTAGTTTCTAAAAATTTAAGTTGCTTCATCGTTATTTTTGCCTCTCAAATTTAATAACTAGTGGTGTATTGCAGTACACCAGAACAATAGCGCTACCGTTAAGCTATAAGCCTAATTGTTGAGTGTAATATTTCTTCAATCTGACAATATTATAACACGGTTTAGCGACTTTGACGACCGCTTGGCGCTCGAGCCGGGCGGCTTTTCTGTTTGCAGTCAACTTACCAGATAGTAAAAGAGACTAACCGCAAAGGCTAATCCCTTTTCAAACACTAAAATTATTCAAGTTCGCGATTGAGAGTAGTGAGACGCAATCTCACTGCTCTCTTTTCATATATTGTGGTACTAGAAATAATGTTTAAATTCAAATTATAACTCTAAGTCGTTTCCTTCATGAAGTAATGACTTTTTAGCTTGAATCTTTGATACAGAGATGGTTCTTCATTGCCTTTTCCGCTTAATTTCGGTTTCCTTATCCCGTTCTAGTTGTTGACGGTGTAACTGAAGTTGATGAATCCTTTAACGGCTTCATCGTGCAATGACCCCCTCATGTTTGCCGTCCCGGCAAAATAAATTTTCAGCCTTCGGTTGCGACCGACAACGGCTGACTAAATTTATGAATCGTCGGGTTAGTTTCTGTTCAGCATTAATTGGTATATACTAATTTGTTGATTATATTATATACTGCTTGAAAGGGCGGCCTGATAGTCTTCCCTTTACCCTAGCGACCGATCAGATATTGCATTCGAGAATGAGTACCTTGAGATTTCATTCAAGGTCATTTCGAGATTTCATATCTGATTTACTTATGTTTTCGTCATAAGTAACAACAACGATCAAACAGACTGCTCCGTTTGGATTTCAGCATTTCTTTTGTGGCAACAAAGAGAAACAAAAATGCCCCACTTATCAAATGACAATAAGTAGGACAACAGTCACTTACTTTTCAACAAAAGTAAGTAAAAATATTCAATTTTCGGTAGACAACTTGCTTTCAACCGGTACTTTCCACTAATATTGACCCTCTCCAAATGCCGTCATATTGGGATTTCCTCTTCTTGTTAAGGTACGAAATTATTCCCTTAGAATAAGAGACGTTCCTTTTATATCAATATTTAAGCTGTTTTTTCCGAATTTTGGCATACTTTTGGCATACCTGAAATACTATTCCCATTAATATGTTGGTTACCGTTGAATTCAACCTTTGAATGTTTGGCAGGTTTAATATTCATACTGCCTTCCATCTTAGAAGCTAGTTCAATATCATTATTACTAAACATATGAGCATAGTATTTAAGCGTCGTCATAGGCGTTTTGTGACCTAATCTATGACTTACAGTTAAAACATCCGCCCCAAGTTCAGCAATTAAATATGAAGCGTTAGAATGCCGTAAACCTCTACCATTTATCCGAGGTACTCCGGCTAGCTTAGCATATCTTTTAAGCCATACGCTTAAAGTAGATTTATTCAGTGGACAATTATCATAACTCAATACGAAGTCATGAACATTATACTTTTCTTGCTCCATCTTCCATTTCTTTAAAACATCAAGTAACTCTGCATCAATGGTAACAGTTCTTCTACTTGCATCATTTTTTAGATAAGGAACGAGCTCGTAGCTTAATTTACTCTGATAGTGTAGATTATTAATAAATCTAACTTTTCCATTTTCCAAGTCAATATCAGACCATTTTAAAGCAAAACCTTCATTAACTCGACAACCAACTCTATAGTAAAACAAGAAAGTAACATAGATTAGCTGTTCATAAAATGAATCAGTATTAATCGATGATATAACTTTTTCAAATTCCGGTTTCGTCCAATATTTTTCGATTGTCCGTCCCTTGGGAATTGATTTAGTTTTTAACGAAGGATTAGAGGCTATCAAGCCGATCTCTACCGCATAATCAAGCGATTGACGAAAGGCAGTATAAATGACACTAGCATAGTTTCTGGAAAACTCAGCATCTGTTAATAGCCATGTACGATACTTTTCACAATCAGCTACTTTAATGTCTTTAAGCTTAGTATCTCCTAAAAAGTCAACACCCTTCATCAACATAAGATTGTGTGTGTCATAAGTGCTAGCTTCGACATCACCACGATATTTAGGTAAATATCTATTTTTCATGTAAGTGGCATAGCTAATATTGTCAGCGGAAACATTAGCATAAAGAGCTTGTACACGTTTAGCTTCCTTACTTGCCTGAAAAGCAGAAGAAAAGGGATGCCCCAACGCATCCCTTCTACCTTTCTTTAATTTTTTCTTACCATTTTCATCAGTTCCAATGAAGATCTGGTAGAAAAATTTGCCTTTTTTGTCCTGATAAACATTAGGGTAACGCGTTTTCATTTGTTATCGCCTTCCTGTGTTAAAGGAATACCGATAACTTCAGCAACAGCTTGAGCAGGTACTAGTCCTACCCTTTTCCCATTATAAAAGGCATAGCCTTTTTCTACCAGCTTTTTCTTTGCCATTCTAATGATCCTTCTGGCTTGGTTATCTCCAAAACCTAAGCGTCTAAGATCTTTGTAATCAACAAATTCTTTTTCCATTGTAAAAACCTCATCATAAGTAGATAATAAGGCTGAACATGCTTCCAACAGTTTGTTCAGCATAGGAGCTAATCATTGTCTTGGCGGGCTTGATTAGCTTCTTTTTTATCATTAACATTATCGTAAAACTCAGTAATATGACTTATCTTTTTACCATCTTTAATTTTGTGCTCATGGTAAAATGCAGCATCCGCTTTTGCATCCCTCGATAAACCATGATCAAACAATATATCTGACTTAACTCCCTTTATCCGTTTAGGCTTTATCAAGCCTCTTGAACCTCGATAAATATGTACGCCTGATGGATAAAAGTGTAACCTTGCACCCTTAATAATGCCTTTTTTTGTAGTTTCTGGAACTATCTCATCCTTAGGAACATTTGTTAGATAAGCCATCAGATAAGATGCCACATTGTCAGTATCTTTTAATCGTTTGGTCTTAGTAAATCCTTGACCCCACATCGGTTCAATCACTTTATTATTATCAATAAATGGCAATTTACCTTCTTGTTTTTTAATCAAACCATGTAAATGCCAACTACCAGATGCTTGAGGTTCTAAGACTACTAAGATAATCACAGTGCTCATATTTTGCAATAAACTTCCGCCAAAATGCCTTAAAATCACGATAGACACGTATTGTGTCAGTCATTGGCTTGCCATCATCTTGCCTATAGGTAAGTGTTAGCCAAATATCTCCAGCTTTAAAATTGGCGATGACTAACCTTCTGAGATTTCTAAATGTTTTTCTTAGATTCTCAGGTGACTGTATACGTTGCTGATTCTGGTGTTTGAACTTCATTGTCATACCTGTTGCTAAATCAACATACTCATCTTTAGATATTGGTTTAATACCAGATTGTTTAGAGATTGGATTAGTATCAGTCATCTCCAAGACATGTCCATAATAGTAAGCGTTGACTGTTCCATTTTTTTCTAATTTATATTTATTCTTAGCCATGTGCTAAAATCACCCATTAATCTAGTTAATAGTGGTTGCTACGCAACCACAGCGCCACAGCGCTACCGCGCCTGCTGGCGCTTCAACAACATTAATTAGTAGTCATATACAAGTACTTATCATCATCCTGATTACTCAATGCTTCTTTTAAATACTTCCAAAGACTATTAGGTTCAATTTCAGGCATTCCAAACGGTATTACATAGCCCGATGAGGTTAATCCTTCGATCCACGCATACGCTTCACCGGTTTCCAACCCCATGTCCGGAATTTGAATATCATTACCGAAGGTCAGACGATAAGAGCTCATGTTTGCATCACCAAAGTGTAACTTCAATCCAGCTTCTTCTTGAATACTACTATTTAGTCCAGAATTTATGACGCTAATTTGTTGTGAGATCAGTCCCAAACCGAAGCCTGGAACCCTGTTCAACATAGCTATATCAGTAATCAATGCATTCCACTTATAGCGCATATCTTTATCAGCTTTAGTCATTCCTTGACTAAAAGCAGCATTTGTTGCGCTCCATTCATCGATGATTAGATAATACATTGGCATCCCAAGAGTACCAGCCGTTGCCCCAAACGCTTGATTTTTAATAAAATTCAAGCGATTATGCATTTTGCTGTCAAAATCACTAACAACTTTAACGGCTTCTATCTTATTAGTCGCTACTCTTCCATGTGGGAGTAGCTGACCAAGTTTAGCCATATCAGAATTTTTAAAGTCAACAATATAGATTTGCGTTGGTAAACATCCTGTACCAAGTAACTTATTAAGATTAATTCGCGGAAAAGAAGCCAATTCTGCAATAAGTATGAGTGTACCGTAGGTTTTACCACTACCACGAGAACCAGCGATTAAGAAGTTAATTTGTTTGTACGCGTCAATGGTAAGCGACTTTGACAAAGTTAAAGTATAATTTGAAAGCATGATTAAAACTTAAGGCGATCAGACTTAATACCTTTAATCAAAATGTAGTTTACCCAACCATCCTTGTAGTGAGCACTTTGAATCGACAAATCATATCCGTTACGGTTTAAGAAACTTTCAAGATTATCACGAAAGTTATCACTTAAAAGCCACTGGCGAAGATTACCGATTGCTTGGATCCTCAAGCCATCTTGAGTTTGTTCAGCTTCTGGAAGCTGATGATAGCGTGGATCATATGGATCAGGTACAAAAGCCTTTGATTGAAATAGAAAATCTTTCATTGCAGATGATTTAATGATATCCAGCCTTACTGTTCTGCTTGATAAATGCATATTTTTATGTAGAGCAAGTATTTCATCATGATGCATAAAAAGCCAATACAATAAGCAATCGAAAGCTAAGAATAGTGAAATATTCCCGATCCAAATGCAGAACTGACCAAACCAAGGCAACTGGAATGCCATAACGTAAAGTGCAATGCCACATGTTAAGAAAAGCCACCCTAGTGATGGGATGACCTTTTCAGGTGTTCCCCCTTGTTGGGGATTACGCCGTCTAACAGCCATTATTTTTCACCTCCTTCTTCTTTTACAAACTCAAAGCCATCAGCCTTGATTGATAGTTCGTTTTGATATTCACCGTATACAACACCAGTAGGATTACTTAGTCTGATGAAGCCTCGATTGTTTCTATCAATATCCTCGGCCCTTAAACCGGGAATCTTAATGTCCATTTCTGAGCCTTCATTAGATACACCCTCTTTGGTATATTTTGTATCGTCGCTCCAGATAATGACCTTTAGCTTAGCGCCAACTTCTTTTCCTGAATCATAGTCTTTCCATGGAGTTTCACGCATAAGTAAGAGCTGTTTGCCCTTAAAGAATGACACAGCGTCAAACTTAAGAAATTCTCTTAACGACTTTAAAGCCATTTAAATACCTCCTTGATGCCGTTTAGACATCTAAAACATGAGTGTTGTCACTCAAATACGACATTTTCAAATTGGTTAAAAACCAAAAAAAGCGGATTATTTATGGTCTAACACCAATCAATAACCCGCTTTTGCTGATTTTCAACTTTTTATAAAGTAACAAAAAAAGTATATGTTATTAAACATATACTTCTTGATTACCATATTCAGTTGTTAACCTCCTAAAGGGCAGACTGATAGTGTGATCCAAAAGTAAAAAAGGTACAAAAACCCTCTAATACTTGATAAACATTGACCACGCTACTACCTAATCCCGTTAGCATGGACGCCCGCGGAGGTACCACTATACTTAATCTAAAAAAATCAACTACAACCGCCTGATAGTGGGTAGGTCCTGTTGTAACTGAGCTGAGCCACGTCTTAAATTGCCACTACACGTCTCAGACATATGAAGCGACGACGTCATAACTAATACATCTTTATAATATTCTCAATGATTGAAAAATACAATTTAAAACATTTGTCCTTTATAATTTCTTAATAAAATATCATCAATCTAAAATATTCAAATCATGCAATTCTTCTTCTACACCACGTCCATCACCATGTGTATAGAACTTAACACCATATAATCTAATGTTTTCATTCTCACCCATTAGTTTGATATTTTCTGGACGAATACTTTCTAATAGATCTTGTTTCCACGCATCTCGTTCAAGTAACTGCTCGCCCTTTGGCTCAATATACACTTGATACATAATATTGCCATCATCTAAGACAAGAATAAAGTCTGGCATATAACCTTCATAATGCTTTGTATCCTTATTTTCAAATTCATGCAATGTCCAATTAGAAATCGTTTCCTCATTTCTGATTAGATAAACATTATTATATTTCTTCTTAAAGTCATCTATAAGACTTCCTATTAAGTTAACTAAAGATGATTCAAGTTGATCAGTAATCGCATAATCATATGGGAACCAATCATTATCAGTCATCTTTTTTGGTCGTATAAGTTCACTAACTACTTTTCTATTAGAAGGTTGCGGTACTACTTTACTATAATCTTTAACTGCATCCCTCACAGCAATTTGTAAAAATTCATTTGTACCACGTTCTTTACGATAGTTTTTAACAATACTTACTTGTATTCGATGTAATGCAACATCTAACACCTTAAGCTTATCCATCGGTGAAAGATTTATATCATATTGATTAGGTACCTGTGCCATAACCTTTAATTTTCCTAACCAATTTGGTGATTTAATAAAGTCCTGAATAGAATTAATCATTGGCAAATATCGTTTCATATTATCAAAACGATAAAACTTATTTCTCGCAAATGCCTTCTTAATTAATCGATAATCTTCTTTCTTAGAAAAATCAGCTACGTTATCATACTTGGTATTTGATTCATTAATCTGTAAAAAATCACTACGCAATTCATTTTCAGTAGTTGAAGTATTGTAATCAATAATCATTGAAAAACTATTAATTCCATAATCTCCAATGCCTTTATATTCTGAATCTGGTACTTCTTCAGTTTTGTTATAGAACAAATTACCGTTTTTATAAAAAGCTGTCTTTTTAAAAGAAGCTTTCACTTGTGCAGTAAAAGTTTGATAGTCTTGATCCTGGTTAACAATAAGATCCATTTTGTCAAACGACTTGTTCAAATTATCAATATACTTAGAATCATTAATAGTATGGTAATACAACGTTTCAAGTAATTTCATTTCACTTGATGAGGCATTATCAAACCGTCTAGTATATGATCTTTTGCCTTTATAAATAAATGGATAATATCTTGCTCCACGTCCAATAAGCTGAGCCTCTGAATTAGTTTGTTTGAGTGAATTAGATTCTTTTTCTTCTGATACTCTGACAATATCAAAAAGATTAAGAACATCCCATCCCTCAGTTAATTTAGCAACTGCAAAAATAATTCTAAAAGGATTATTGATATCTTCCAAAGTGTTTAAATTCTTAAAATCATTATTATCAGCAAGAATCCCCTTAGTACCACCTTCATTAACATTGATTGTAGTATTTATATTGAAATCTTGTTTTAGATCTGATACTGCTTTGACTAAATCTTGAGATAACCAATAATCATAAGTCATAGATAAAGCTCTACTATTAGAGTTTATTTTCTTATTAACTACAAGAAACTCATGCAATGATTCTGTAGAAAGTTCATTCATCATTGCTAAGAACTCATCTTTTACAGCTTTAGACGTTCTGATACGATTAGACTTAACCAATAAAACCGGCTTAAAGTCAGGGATGCTTAATTTTCTAGCTATTCGTTTACGGTACTGACTAAGCAAAACTGCATTTAGCAATTTTTGCATATTGTCATTATTAGCCTGCAAGCGGAAAACGTTTTTAGAATATCCCTCCTCCATAAATCGGCTTAGATCATATTTGTAAATTATTTTATCTTTATATTTTTCATAAACATCTTCTTTGTCTACATCAATTGTAGCTGTGAACTCTAATTGGCGATTTGCTTCGTTAGAGTTTCTTACCTTATCTAGTAGATTTTCCCAAGAATTTTCTTCACGTTGTTTCTTCTTAGTTTGAGCATTGAAGTGGTGTGCCTCATCAGCCAAAATAATAATTTTATGTTTCTTTAAATCATTAAAAGTTAAAGAGTTTTCTTGAGGATCATTAAGTTCATTTGAAAGGGATTGAACTGTAGTAAGTTTTAAATATATAGTATTTGTCTCTTGATTAATAGGAAAGGTTTCAACAGGCTTTAAATCTACTATTTCACCGTCTATATTTATTGGTGAAGAAAAAAGATATTTTGATGAACTAGTATTAAGAAAATTATCTCTTGTCTTGTCAACTACAGCTGTAGTATTAGAAATAAAAAGAAAATTAGTATAGTTAAATTCTTTATAATAATAAAGAATTGTAGCAGCCATAACATCCGTTTTGCCTGATCCTGTAGCCATATTGAACATTAATTGATTATATTCTTCATCAGCATCTGGCTGTCTTTGTGACCAGTCAAGGTGGAATAAGGCAAATTGTTGATACTGCCTTAGAGTATGTTTTAGATTTTCATCAATATAATACAAGTTTGGAAGTGGTGTAAGAAAACTACTTACAGCATTTCTAGCTTTTTCTAACGTAGGAAATGGTTTTGCTTTAATACTTTTTCTCATTACTCTTCACCTTTTTCATTATTAGAAGAGTAAAAACTCTTATTAAATTCATAATCTGTATCAGAGACTAAATCTCTAACAGATTCATCATCAATATTGCTGTAATTGTAATAGAGCTGATTCTTATCAATAATCTTAATTAATTCCCTTTTACGATCTTCAAGAGTTGGCAATTCTCCTACTTTAAGGGATGCTTCAAATTTATTTAAGTCCACTCTAAAATCAATATCTCCATTTTGCTTCATACGTGAATAAACATTCATTAGTTCATCCATATTTTCAGCATTTTGAATATCTCTTAAATAACCTTGATTCTTTTCCATTAATTCAGCATAAATAAAAGATCCTCCGCCTTGCCAATTGACTTCTTTCGATATCCCCCCTTGTTCTCCATTAATAACTTTTCGTAACCTATTAACTCCTATTGTGTCAATATAATCCATTTGATCAATCCCAATAAAATGTCTATTCATTTTCATGGCGACAGCCGGAGTTGTTCCGGACCCCATGAAGAAATCTAATACTATATCACCAGCTTTAGAAGAGATAGAAATTAAATTTCTCAGTAGTTCTTCTGGCTTTGCAAACTTAAAAGCTCTACTACCAAATAAATCCTTTATCTCTTTTGCTGCGCGCTGATTTGTTCCATATGATCCATCCCAAAAATCACTTGGAATTTGTCCCTTATCAATTTGATCAGCAAGATAGGTTTTTCCGTAAGGAATTTGCTTACCACTTTTTGGCCAATGTATACCGTCATTTTCTACAAGTTGTTTAAACTTAGTTTCGTCAATCATCCAAGGTCCATTTAATACAGTTCCATCAGATGTTTCTACCTTATAATGAAATTTTCCGCGAGTTAAATCCAATAAATTTGCTCTTCTATAAGCTCCTTTTTTATCCGAGTATGAATATTCTTTTTTAGCCTTATCTGACAAAGGTAATTTATACAACTTAGTATCCGAATTCTTTCTATAAACTAAAATTCTGTCCGATACGTTAGCAAAATCACCTATATTTGACTGATTATCTGTTTTTCTCCAAGCTATGCTACCAACTAATCTATTAGGATCTTTAGCAATATCAAAAATAGAATTAAGTAATATCTCTAAATATGGTGCACCATCCAAGCCCACTGTTAAGATAAGAATTCCATTTTCTGATAAAAGTTTTTTAGCTATTTCCATTCTATTTTTCATGAAAGTTAACCATGTAGATAGTTTGAAATTGGAATTATAGCTAAACGAATCATCTGGTTTATTTTTATAAAAATAATAAGGGGGGTCTAAAATTATTGACTTAATCTTTCCAGCATATCTTTTTTCTAAACTATATAAGGCAATTAAGTTATTTCCCTTAATGACTATATTATCCGATTGGGAAACTGCTAGAACCTTCTTTTTCCCATTTTTATCATATTTTGTTGCATTGACTAATATTTTAGGTTCATATAATTCATCAATTTCACTTTTAGCAAGTGTTTCATTTAAAAAAGATTCATCTGCATCCCCAGAATGTTCAACATCTTCCTTAGTCATTCCAGCTTTTAAAACACAATCCTTATAAGGAAAATCTAAAACCACATCAGAAGAATCGTCGATATATTTTTCACCTGCTGTTAAACCTATCTTATTATCATATTTAGTAAAACTATCTTCCCAGTATTCCTTGTAGCGTAGCATATCAACAAATTTATTAATTTCAAATATCTCTACATCAGCAATCTTAGAAGTATATGTCTTATGCAATAAATCATCTTTTAAAATAGCTGTCATCAAATCTTTATCATAATTATCAAGATCTTCAATGACAGTATTTCTCTTCAAAGCACCACTTTTAGTAAAATATTTATCACCAAATTGTTCTAATACTTTACGTATATGATCCATCGCTTTAGATTCTACAGCCATTTCTATTAGTTCTCCTATTTCTTCATTCTTTTCTTTAATAACTATTATATCTAATTAACCTATCAAAAAACCCCTAGTTTCAATCAACTAGAGGTTATTTCTGGCATACTTTTGGCATACTTCTATGTCAATTAATACCTTTTTAAGTAGTTTATGTACCTGTTAAGTGTTGTTATATCGGCATTCCAATACTAACTAACATTGTCAGCTTATTCCCACTCAATAGTTGAAGGTGGCTTACTCGTCACATCGTAAACTACGCGGTTAACGTTATCTACTTCATTGACGATTCTATCTGAAATGTGACCAAGTACATCCCATGGAATTTGGGCAAAATCTGCGGTCATCCCATCAATTGAGGTTACGGCACGAATACCAATCGTATAGTCATAAGTACGTCCATCGCCCATTACTCCAACGGAGCGAATACCTGGAAGAACAGTGAAGTATTGCCAGATCTTTTCTTGTAAACCTGCCTTCTTGATTTCTTCTCGTAAAATCGCATCAGAATCACGCACAATCTTAAGCTTGTCTTCAGTCACTTCACCAAGAACACGGATACCAAGACCAGGGCCTGGGAATGGCTGACGCCATACTAAGTCATGTGGAATGCCCAGCTTTTCACCAAGTTCACGTACTTCGTCCTTGAACAACTTACGTAGTGGTTCAATCAGCTTGAAATGCATGTCCTTAGGAAGACCACCAACGTTGTGATGGGACTTAATCGTTTGGGCAGTGTTGGTACCTGACTCGATAACATCAGTATAAAGCGTACCTTGGGCTAAGAAATCAACATCCTTGAGCTTTTTAGCTTCTTCATTGAAGACCTCGATAAATTCCTTACCGATAATCTTACGCTTCTTTTCAGGATCAGTTACACCTTTCAACTTGTCTAAGAATCTCTTTTGGGCATTAACCCGAATGATGTTAACACCAAGATCCTTGTTCAAGGCTTGCATTACTTGATTGCCTTCGTCTTTACGCAGCATTCCGTGATCAACAAAAATTGCAGTTAATTGATCGCCGATTGCTTTGTGTAAAAGAGTAGCAGTAACGCTAGAATCTACACCACCCGAAAGACCTAAGATGACTTTCTTGTCGCCAACTTCTTTACGGATCTCATCAACCTTCATGTCGATGAAGTCGTTCATGGTCCAGTTAGCCTCAGCACCACAGACGTCAAAGGCAAAGTGCTTCAAAATATCCAAACCATATTCTGAATTACGTACTTCAGCGTGGAATTGGATACCATAAAACTTTTTATCTGGATTAGCAATTGCCGCAATTGGACAGTTTTTGCTTGAAGCAGTTACTTCAAAGTCCTTAGGAGCTTGGGTAACCAAATCTCCGTGGCTCATCCAAACGTATTGCTTTGAAGGCAAGCCCTTGAACAAAATACTGTCTGGATCTTCAACCGTAATGTTGGCGCGGCCATATTCCTTGTTTTCAGCTTGTTCAACTTTACCGCCTAAGTCATGAGACATTAATTGCATCCCGTAACAAATACCCAAAATTGGAATACCCAACTTAAAGATTGCAGGATCAACCTTTAATGCACCATTATCGTAAACACTGTTAGGACCACCTGAGAAAATGATTCCCTTAGGATTGATCTGTTTAATCTTCTCCATGGAAAGATCGTGTGGTAAAAGTTCAGAATAGATGCCGAAGTCACGAATACGGCGGGTAATTAATTGGTTATATTGACTACCGAAGTCAAGCACAATAATTTTATCAAAATCGTCTAGATTCTTAGCCACTATTTACTCCCTCTTTTCAATTACGCATTTTTAACTAACTCTACTAGGAAAAATTAAAAAGGTCAATCAAAAAGTTAAAAATAGCCATTCATTGTTCGGCTTTTATCTTGAGCAACCAGCAGTTGCAACCGCTAGTTCCGCTAAATGCAATTAAAAAGTGGTGGTCTGCAACCGCAAATTTTCGTTAAATTAAATTATTTCAAAACGAAAGGACGATCAATCATGAGATTAGGTCAAAAAATTGCGGCATTACGCAAGAAAAATCATCTTTTTCAAGAAGCACTAGCTGAAAAGATGAACGTCAGTCGGCAAGCTGTATCCAATCGGTGTGTTCTTCTTTGTCAAAAGCAATATCATTATGGACAGCTACAACATTTTATTACAAACAGATGATTACATTCCTAAGAAAAAACTTGGTCGCAAGATTATGAACAAATACGCCACACTCTATTGGTTAATAGCAGTCTTACTTTATCTAGGATATAGCTTCATTACCAATGATTGGGAACGCAGCTGAATAATTTTTACTATAATCGAACATTAATCCTTAATTTTTCACTTGTGTTCGGCAATATATTCTGCTAAGATTAAGCCAACACAAATATCTATATATCGTCGAAATAAGGTCGACAGTCTCTACCCGGTACCGTAAATACCGGACTATAGGTGAATGAAAGTTAAGAATAATCTTAAGGACTTCTTTTACCTGCTCTAGGTAGAGGAAGTCCTTATTTCTTTCTTGAGGAGGATAATGTTGAAGGAATTAGTAGATCGAATTAAACAAGATGGTGAAGTTTTACCCGGAAATGTGCTTAAAATTAATTCATTTTTGAATCACCAAGTTGATCCGCAACTAATGATGCATGTTGGTGAAGAATTTGCCCGCCTTTTTAAAGATGAAAAAGTCGATAAGGTCTTAACTTGTGAAGCATCTGGAATTGCCCCTGGCGTAATGGCAGCCTATCAACTGCACGTGCCAATGATCTTTGCCCGAAAGAAAAAGCCATCTACTTTGAATGATGCAGTTTATTGGGCTGACGTCTTTTCTTACACCAAGAAGGTCAACAATAAGATCTGCGTTGAAGAAAAATTTTTGCACCCAGGCGAACATATCTTAATCATCGATGACTTCGTTGCCCACGGTGAAGCAGTCAAAGGCATGGTTAACATCGCCAAGCAAGCCGGCTGTAACATTGTTGGCGTTGGCGCTGTTGTTGCAAAAACCTTCCAAGGCGGAAGCGAATGGGTAGAAAACGAAGGCTTACGCTTTGAAGCCCTAGCAAAAATCGATAGCTTTGAAAATGATCAAGTACACTTCGAGGGAAAAGAATAATTAAAAATGGCACAAAAAGAAGTTAGTCACAAAAAAGCTGCTGTCCTAGGTTTGCAGCATTTGCTTGCAATGTACTCCGGTGCAGTTGCCGTTCCCCTTTTAATTGGTACGGCACTACACTTCAATAGCACACAGATGACTTACCTAGTTTCGATTGATATCTTCATGTGTGGTTTAGCCACTTTAATTCAACTATTCCGTAATAAATATTTCGGCATTGGCTTGCCAGTCGTTTTGGGCTGTGCAATTCAAGCGGTAGCTCCCTTAGAAATGATCGGGCAGAAGTTTTCAATTAACACGATGTATGGTGCGATTATCGTTGCTGGAATCTTTGTCTTTCTAATTGCTGGCTGGTTTTCAAAAATCAAAAAACTCTTCCCGCCAGTAGTTACTGGGACCTTAATTACAGTAATTGGGCTAACTTTAATTCCGGTCGCTTTCCAAAATATGGGCGGCGGAAACGCACAAGCCAAAGACTTCGGTGATGCGAAAAATTTAATCGCTGCCTTTATTACCATCCTCATCATCATTGCCATCGAAGTCTGGACTAAAGGATTCTTACGTTCCATTTCCGTTTTAATTGGATTAATTGTTGGTACTCTAATCGCTAGCTGCATGGGGCTTGTTTCATTAAAGCCAGTTGCCGAAGCTTCTTGGTTCCATTTGCCTCAATTTTTCTACTTCGGGGTGCCAGAATTCGAATGGTCATCTTGTTTGACCATGATCATCATTGCCTTAGTTTCCTTGGTCGAATCCACTGGCGTCTTCTTTGCCATTGGCGACCTACTTCATCAAGATATCACCGAAGAAGACCTCAAAAAAGGTTATCGTGCAGAAGGATTAGCACAAATCTTCGGCGGGCTTTTCAACACCTTCCCTTACACTACTTTTTCTCAAAATGTCGGCTTGCTTCAATTATCCGGCATTAAGACTAAGCGTCCGATTTACTGGGCTGCTGGCTTATTAATGGCCATGGGCTTACTTCCTAAAATCGGTGCTCTAGTTACCATCATTCCTGACTCAGTTTTAGGCGGAGCCATGTTGGTCATGTTCACAATGATTGCCGTGCAAGGAATCAAAATGTTAACCAAAGTTGATTTTGAGAACAACCGCAATATTCTAATTGTAGCTATTTCAATTGGTATGGGACTGGGCGTAACTGTCTATCCGCAAATCTTCCAACCCCTTCCCCAAACCATTCAATTGTTCTTAGGCAACGGTATCGTTGTTGCTAGCATCTGTGCAACTCTGCTTAATCTTTTATTCAACGGAAGAAGTGGTGCCTATAAGTAAAAAGCCTTTTCATTTCATAATTCTATATATCACAATTCTCTATAAATATTCAAAAGCGGCCACTTAATGTGGTCGTTTTTTATTCTTCAACTTTTAAGCAAAATCTCTTTTATAATAGAAGTAACGTAATTTTTTTAAAGTGAGGGAATCCATGCCTAACTTAAACATTCAAAACCTTGAAAGCTACATCATGTTTTACGGCCGGCAAAAATGTCAGCCTGATGAATTCTTTCAAGGTGACAATCTTCGTAAGAACGATATCTTTTATTACATTATTAGTGGAACTGGCAGCTTTACTTCTAGTAGACACCACGCAGTCAAATTAAAAGCTGGCGATCTTTTTTACGTCCCGCGCAATCAAACTTGTTCTTTCCAAGCTGACCATGATGAACCCTGGGAATACTTCTGGATTGGCTTAGCCGGCTACGGCGTTAATGAAAGCATCAAGGCATCAAATTTACCTAATAAAAATTTCTTGCGTCAAATTCAAAAAACTGCCTTTTATCAAACCCTAAATGACCTTTATCAATGTTTGACAAAGAAAAAGACCTTATTAAACAATTTACAAATTTCAGCTTTAACCTATCAACTTTTTTATCATCTAGTAAAAGACTTTCCTAACCATCCACCAGTCCGCAAAACACCTAAAAATGATCAATATCAAATCGCTATTAATTATCTGCAACAAAATTATACTGATCCCAGTTGCAATATCGTGGAGCTTTGCAACAGGTTAGGTGTCTCACGCAGTTTTTTATATTCTTTATTTAGAAAAAACACCAAAATCTCACCGCAAAAATATTTAATGCAACTTCGTATGGAAGCCGCCAAAAAAGAACTGCAAAATACTACTTCCAACTTAAAAGAGATTGCCCATAAAGTGGGCTATGGTGATGAATTCACTTTTTCTAAAGCATTTAAACGTTATAGCGGAGTTAGTCCCAACGTATTTCGTGGAAATTAACTATATTCTTTGCCTAACTCACGCTTCTTTGCATACAATATATAGTGTATAACTTATTAAAACAGTAAAGGAATGATCCAATGAAACAAACAGAATGTACTACTATCTTAGTAGGTAAAAAAGCAACTATTGATGGCTCAACTATGATCGCTCGTAGTGAAGATGGTGGCCGTGTCATTATCCCTGAAGGTTTTAAGGCAGTTAACCCTGAAGACCAACCTAAGCATTACACTAGCGTTATCAGCAAGCAAAAGATCGATGATGAAGACTTAGCTGAAACTCCACTTCGTTACACCAGTGCACCTGATGTTTCTGGTAAGAATGGTATTTGGGGTGCAGCTGGTATCAACGCTGACAACGTGGCAATGACTGCTACTGAAACTATTACCACTAACTCACGTATTCAAGGCGTTGACCCTATTCTTGATCCAAGTGAAGGTGGTCTTGGTGAAGAAGATTTTGTTACTTTAACTCTTCCATACCTTCATTCAGCATTTGACGGTGTTAAGCGTGTTGGTTACCTTGTTGAAAAATACGGTACCTACGAAATGAATGGTATGGCTTTCTCAGACAAGGACAATATTTGGTACCTTGAAACCATTGGTGGTCACCACTGGATTGCACGCCGCATCCCTGACGATGCTTACGTTATCGCACCAAACCGTTTAAACATCGATAACTTTGATTTTGATGATACTGAAAATTTCGCTGCCGCAAGTGACTTAAAAGATTTAATCGATGAATATCATTTAAACCCAGACCGTGAAGGTTACAACATGCGTCATATCTTTGGTTCTTCAACTATCAAAGACGCTCACTACAACAACCCACGTGCTTGGTACATTCACAACTACTTCGATCCAGACTTTGGCGGTACCCCAGCAGATCAAGATCAACCTTTCATCTGCCACGCTAACCGTTTAATCTCAATCGAAGATATTAAGTGGGCTGAAAGTTCACACTACCAAGATACTCCTTATGATGCATACGGTGACCAAGGTACTCCTGAACAAAAGAAGACTTTCCGTCCAATCGGTATCAACAGAAACTTTGAAACTCACATTTTACAAATTAGAAATGACGTACCTGCAGAAATCGCTGGTGTTCAATGGTTAGCCTTTGGTCCAAACACCTTCAACTCAATGGTGCCATTCTACACTAATGTCACAACTACTCCAGAAGCTTGGCAAACAACTCCTAAGTTTAACTTGAACAAGATCTTCTGGTTAAACAAGTTAACTGCTCAACTTGGTGATACTAACTACCGTGTCTATGGTGAACTTGAAGATGCCTTTGAACAAAAAAGTTTGGCACAATGCCACAAGATTCAACATGAAACTGACAAGGCAGTTAAGGATATTTCAGGTAAGGATTTGCAAGATAAGTTAATTGCAGCTAACCAAAAGATGTCTGACATTGTTTACAACAATACTGTTGAACTTTTGGGTCAAATGGTTGATGAAGGTCATGGTTTAATGACTTTGAAGTACGACTTGCTTGACTAATAATCAAATATTAAAAGCAATAAGAGCTTGAGATTATTCTCAAGCTCTTATTTTTTACTCAAATAATGGAACTGCATCTGCAAGTGATTTAACTACGGTTACTTTCTTGATCATTTCTTCTGATGGCATTACTTGATCTGGCACAAGTACCACATCAATCCCTGCATTTAATCCTGACTCTACCCCATTAGGTGCATCTTCAAAAATTACTGCTTCATTTTTATCTACTTTTGCGACATTTAACGCATGCAAATAAATATCTGGGGCTGGTTTATTATTTTTTACATCTTCACCGGTAACAATCCCTGCAAAATACTGACGTAAATCATTATGACTAAGATTAAAATTAATCTTTTCAATATCTGAAGAAGAGGTAATGTAAGATTTGATTCCTTTTTCTTGTAAAAAGCTAAGCAGTTTTTCAGCACCAGGCTTAACTGCTAATTTTCCTTCTTTAACTCTTTGAGTCAACTACCCTAGACTGAAGTCTAGGGCTTAGTGGCTCGCTAGCTTGTGCTAACCAGAACACCAACTTGCTTAGATACGGATTTGACTTGTCACTAATAATCTCGCAACTATTAGCGATAGAGGTCGTCTAATTACCAAAGCCTTTTGAGTCCGCGAGTTGCTAACGGACTACAGCCTTTCTAGGCTGCCTCTTTTATT
>NZ_JAEHNT010000028.1:0-12614 GCF_016742815.1 Lactobacillus sp. A27 | reverse complement strand
AAGCACCAATTTAACCAATTAAATGTTAAATCAGTGCTTTAAAAGTCTAATATTAATTGTCAATGTCTTAACTTAATGACATTGATATCAAATTCTGCAGGTCTTTTATTGTTTTATTTCTTTAACTTATCTTTTAGATCTAGACTCTTTTTAAACATGAAGTAACCGATAATCCAGGTTAGAATATCACTTGCTGCTTGTGACCAAACGATACCATGATAGCCTAAAGTACTCTTCAAAATTTCTAACACAATGAAATAAATGATGCCCTGACGAGTAATTGCCATAACGAAGGCTCCCCAGGCATTCCCAATTGATTGGAAAACTGTAGTATAAACTAAAATAATTCCAACAAACGGGGTAGTAATAATCGTGGCAATTAACATGTAGCTACCAGCTGAAATAATTGAGGCTTGATTCATAAATAGTGCATTCACTGATTTGGCAAAGATGATCAGTAAGCCACCAACGATAATTGCATATGCTACTAAAACTAGAGTATCAAAGCGTAAAATGTCTTTTAATCGTTGCCAGTTTTTAGCACCATAAGTATAGCCAATTAATGGCTGCGCGCCAAAGGCAAAACCAACGATGACTAAAATGACGATGCTATATATTTTTTGAGTGATTCCCATAGCAGCAACTTTGTTATCGCCGTATGCGGCAAGAGATGAGTTAAGTAAAGCCATACCGAAACTTTGAGCAAAGTTGGTGATTGAACCCGGAATACCAATGGCAATCACGTTCTTAATATTTTGCCCAGAAATCTTCATAATTTTGGGATTTAAGCTAATGTAGAATAATAGCTAAAATAGTTCCTATCATTGTGCTGAGCATGGCCTCAAAAGCTAAGCCTTCAGTTCGAATTAGGTTTTGTGGAACTAAAGAAAAGATGATAAATACCAATCCCAGAGCGATAATCCGATAAAAATCAAAAGCATATGAATAAGTAGATGCTTTGGCTCCTAGAAGGATCAAAATTGGCAAAAACTAGAAGTAAAATTGTCAAAATGATACCAACAATTACAGACCCAAATAAACAAAAACTGCTGATTCTTTTGCTTAAATCATTGTGGTAATCATCCCTAGCACCACAGGGAAGGCTAATTTAAAATGGACTTTTTTAATAGGTGCTTTTTCAAATAATTCATCCATGAGTTTTTCCTATTCTCATTCAAATAATTCTTACATTTCATTATATTCTTTTTTGAATCTACTTATGGTTGCGATTTGTGAAAAATCCTTTAATTCAGAAAAGTAATCTATTATACTGAATATAATATGAAATTAAAATGAAAAGGCGGCGTGAGATATGAGTTTCTATGATTTAAATTACGAACAAAATAAATTTATTCATTATGCTAAGGAAAATACGCGTTCTTTCTTTGAGAATCATGACCAAATTCCATCATCACATGGTCAAGTTGTATTAGCTAAAGAGTTGGTACAAGAATTAAAAGATATGGGACTCGACGCATATTACAATGATAAAACAGCCTTTGCTATTGGAAAATTAGCTAAAAATACAATTGATGAGGTTACACCGATTGGCTTTTTTGCGCATGTTGATACTGCAGATTTTAATGCTGAAAATATTAAGCCCCAAGTTCATTCTGATTATGATGGAGAAAAGGTTTATTTAGACAAAGATGAAGGAATAGTTCTCGATCCTGCAGAATTTCCGGATTTGTTAAATTTAAAAGGCCAAAGATTAATTACTTCAGATGGTCATACTTTATTGGGTGTTGATGACAAAGCTGGTATTGTTGGGGCACTCTCCATGCTACGCTATTTGGTAGAACATCCCGATGTTAAACATGGAGATGTATATATTGCTTTTGGCCCTGATGAAGAAATTGGCTGCGGCGGTAAATATTTTGATCCGCACGATTTTCCTGGCGTAGAATTTGCCTATACTTTAGATAATGGCCGCCCCGGTGATTTTTCTTATGATACCTTTAATGCTTCTGAAGCTACTATTCATATTAAAGGAACCGTTGTGCATCCCGGTGAAGCTTACGGCCTAATGGTCAATGCCACCACATTAATGAACGAATTTTTATCAGCATTACCGCAAGATGAAGTTCCAGAAAAATCACGCAATCATGAGGGCTTTTTCTTAGTTACTGATGCTACAAGCACGGTAGACCATGCGGATATTAGTATGATAATTCGTGATTTTGAATGGGATAAATTCATTGCAAAAGAGAATTTAATTAAAGAAATCGTTCAGAAGCTGAATGAAAAATATGGCAGAGATCGCTTTACTGTTAAGATTCGTCGTCAATATGAGAACATCTATAATGGATTAAAGGATAAGCCATATATCGTCAACTTAGCTTTAGATGCTTATCGCAAGTGTGGTCTGACACCACATGTTCAATCATTTAGAGGCGGTACTGATGGTAACTTTATTACGCCAAAAGGCATTCCGACTCCGAACTTATTCAATGGTGGTGGTAATTATCATGGCCGGTATGAATATGTAACCGTAGAACAAATAGATAAATTGGCAGAAGTGTTGACGATGATAATTACAGAGCACTTGCGTCAAAGTCGTGAGGGCAGAGATGAACGCCCACTTGAGAAATATTGGTAGATAAAATGCAAGATTATAAACTAGAAATTGATGTAGATAAACAAACAATCCAAGGAGTAACAATTCCTGATCCCCAAATGTTTCAACAAATTTGTTTTGTAGTAAAGAATAATCACTTAGAGGGTTGGAAGCCGGAAACTAAAGATATTGCACGGTTAGTTGACCAGGCAAATAAGCCAGATCAAAGTATTATTGATGAAATCAATGAGGCATTTTAATGGCAGAAGATTGGATTTCAGTGACTCTTTATCCTAATGGAACGATGAAGAATAAGTTGGGGATTAGGGATGCAGCAGAATTAGCAGACTTGGAATTTCAAATTTCAGCTGAGCGAGAATTATTGCTGTTAAAGGAAAAAGTTAAAGTAGGCCAAATTGAAGACTTAAAGAAAATTCATAAGATAATGTTCTCACCTTTATATGAATGGGCGGGACATTACCGCAAGGGTGATTTTCGTAAAGGAAATACCGTCTTTTTTCCTCGTGAACGCTTTGACTACGCCGAAGAGGATATTAACGAAGCTATTTCTAATTTACCGAAAAAAGGACCGTTGACTGCTGAAAATTATGCGAGTTTGATCGATAAGATTAATTTCTTTCATCCCTTTAGAGAAGGTAATGGTCGGAGCACGAGAACTTTTTTGCAACTACTTGCCTTAGAACATGGACAGGCAATTGATTATCCGCTAACAAACGAGGCAATGATCGTGGCAGAAAACGAAGCTGATATTGCCAAAATTGCATTGCTACTTAAAGTAAAGGCACTTGCTGAATAAAAGATTAAAACCATTTAACAAATCAACAATTTAGAACTACTATAACAGGTGGCTGGATGAGCATCCTTCCTCCTTTAGAAGTGAAATAAGCAATTAAAAAATTTCTTCATTCCATCATCTTGCTAAAGAGCGACAACTGTGTGCGTTTGCCGCTCTTTTTCTTATGAAAATGCGTCGATACAAGTAAAAAATGTTATAGTGGACACGGAAGGAAGAATTTTCAGATGATTGATATGTACAATGAGAGTTTAGCAAAATATGCAGATGGAGATCGTCATATCTTTACTGCGAAGTTTCTACGTCCTGACGATCATAAAGGGATCTTTACTGAGTTAACTGTCGATAATGAAGATAATGTAGTGGTTAAACAAATTGCCCTTCATATGACTAAGGCATTCAAAGACTTAAATCTAGAAGAGGGCGATGTAATTCAATTTGAAGGCATCGTGAAGAAGAATACGCGCGATGAATATACAGTTGAACGTCCTACAAGAGCTGAAAAAATCAGTAGTGCTGATAACAGTGATAGCAAAGTTCACGTTATGGGCAACGATTGGGATTGGTTTGAAAAGTAAAAAAATATCATATTTTTGATGAGAAGCATGTCAAGTTGGCATGCTTTTTTTGCATCTTGGGGTAATTTTTTAACCACTTGGCAAAATTGAGTTGAAAATTAAAAACAGGGGGGTAAAATTAAAAATAAATAAAAATATGATAGTTTCAATAATATGATGGATGTGAGTATGAATGAATATTAAGGGGTTTTACGAGATACATAGGGGACGCTTTATCTTAGTCTTCGCCATGGTAACAATCGGCATGGCAATAGACGCTAGTACACAATATTTAATGACGCCAGCCTACAATAATTTGAAAAATTTGAATTTTAGCGGCTTTTTATTCTTTTTAATTCTTTCACAAGTATTAGATTTGATGCGCTTACTTTTAATCTCTGGTTCAGATTATTTATTTAGTCAACAAACGCAAAACTATTTGCACAAAATTAGAATAAAAATTAGTCGATTCATTTTTAAAAATAATATTACGGAAACAGCTAAAGTTCAAAATGATTTGAATGCTAATCTTGATCAGTTAACTAAAAATTATGCGACACCACTAAAAAATGTCTACATGTATGCTTTGGATGTGATTTTATCCATTATCATTTTATTCTACTTTAATTGGAGTTTAGCTATTTTAACGTTAATTCTGACAATTATCTCATTAGTGTTGCCTAAGCTTTTTGAAAATATGACATCGAAGGCCACTATTCAAGTTACTGAGAAAAACAAATCTCTATTAAATAGTATTGCTAAGTGGATTAATGGACTAGATGAACTTAGAAGATATGCTAGCTTTGATATTTTCAATAGCTCTTTAAATCAATCGACAACAGCGTATAAAAAGGCTGCTATTAAACAAGGACAAATTGTAGCTATTGCGGATGTAGTTAGTGCCGGTTTTAATACTTTTGGTCAGGTAATTTTGATGCTCTTGTGTGGTTATCTCTATTTCCAAGGACAAATTGTTTTTGGTGCTGTGATGACGACGATTGCATTTAGCTCAACTGTGATGAACGGGATTACATATTTAGTTTCAGAGTGGAATTTAATCAAATCAACTAAAGAACTTAATCAAAAAATATCAGCGATGGAGAAGCCTGTACAAATTGCAAAAAATCAACACGGTGATCAAAATATTGCTGAATTAAAAATTGAAAATTTGGGTTTGCATTTTCCTAATGGTGAGAAAATTACTTATCCTGACTTAGAAGTGAAAAAGGGAGAGAAAGTTTTATTGCTGGGTGACAGCGGAACTGGAAAGTCAACTTTGTTTAAGCTGATTTTGGGTAAACTGAAGCCAACTCAAGGCAAAATTTCTTTTGTAGATGAACAGGGAGATTTAAATATTAATTCTGATGAAATTGGCTACGTAGCTCAGGATGGGATTTTATTTCCTGACAGTATTCAAGACAATATCACAATGTTTGATCCAAAGTTGAATAAGTTAGCAGAAAAAGCTGTTCAGTGGGTTGATCTAAATAAAGACATTGAAAAATTCTCTGCAGGAATCAGGACAGCAGTTGACCTTGATCAAGATAATCTATCTGGAGGGCAAAAACAAAAGATTATTTTGGCTCGTGCTCTGGTTTATCAAACGAAGTGGCTTTTTATTGATGAAGGAACTAGCGCAATAGATAGTGAAGCAACTAAGAAAGTTTTGAAGAACTTGCTTAAAACTGATCGGACTATTGTCATGATTGCTCATAACTTTTCAAATGAATTAATAAATGCCTTTGACCGCAAGATTGTATTAAGCAATGGACAGGCAGGTGAAACAGATGAGCTTTAAAGGATTTATTAAGACTAACTATTTCCGTTTTATTTACATTAATGTTCTTTCCATCTTAGCTGGAGTAGGCGCTATTGGCGGTGGTTATGTTCAGATGTATTGGTTGACTTATGTTAAAGATCATAATTGGTCTGGTGTACTTTGGACCGTTTTAATATTAGGTATCTTTTACATATTTGCACAAGGATTGATTTATTACATTCAATACGAAGTTAGGGTTCAAGAGGAAGAATATAATCAAAAGCTGCGTCAAAAACTTTTTGATCATTACTTCAAAGATGGAAAGTATCATGCAATTGCAGATGTACAAAACAGAATTACTAATGATCTTAACTTGGTAAAAGATAATTATTTTGAGTGGTATATAATTATTCCTTTTTATGGCACGATGTTTGTTGCAGCCTTAGTTGCTTTAATTACTGTGCATTGGTCATTATTTGTTGCTAGTGTTATCTTAGATATTTTTGCTTACTATGTACCGAAATTAGTCCAGAAAAAGATGGAACGGACAACCGATAATTTATCCAAACAAAATAAGATGTACTTGAATACCTTGTCGCAGTGGTTTTCTGGACTTGAAGAAATTAGAAGATATTTTGCCGGGATCAAATTATTTAAGGTGCAAGAGCAAGCAGCTGATAAAGTCGAGCAGGCTCACGTTAAGCAAACTGCAGCGCAACAAGAGATGATCATTCTTAACGGTGTATGCAATGTTGTCATGCAAATAATTTTGATGGCAATGACAGCTTCTTTGATCACTAAGGGATTGATTATCTTCGGTGCAATTATGTCTGTGCAAAATTTTGCAGCTAATATTTCGATTGGTTTACGGCAAATGTTGCAGGCAATCAGTTATATGAAATCTTCACATAATTTGATGAATAATATTAGTGCAGACACTTTTGAAATTAATGTAGAGAAAAAGTATACTACAGCTGCACCCGCAACGATTGCGACACATGATTTAGCCCTCGATTTTCCCAATGGCGAAAGCTTGCGTTTCCCTGATTTAAAAATCAATCAAGGTGAAAAGATCCTGCTAACAGGGGATTCTGGTGCTGGTAAGTCCACTTTGTTCAAGCTGATTTTAGGTTCAATTAAGCCAAGTAAGGGAAAAGTTGAATTTAAAGATAAAAAAGGCAACGTGGTCAACCCAGATATGACTAAAATCGGTTATATTCCGCAAGATCCTAACCTTTTCCCTGGGACTATTAAAGACAACATTACGATGTTTAACGATCATTTAGATCAAAAAGTTGCCCAGGTCATTAATGAAGTTAATTTTGCACCTGACATTGCCAAGTTCAAAGACGGCGTTAACGAAAAACTGAATTTGGATAATTTGAATATCTCTGGTGGTCAAAGACAAAAGATCGTGCTAGCCAGAGCTAAAATTCACGATGCCGACATCATCTTGATCGATGAAGGAACCAGCGCCATTGATCAAAAGGCTACGATAAATATATTGCAAAAGTTGGTCAAAGAAAAAGCTACCATTGTCTTTATTGCACATAACTTTAATGAGGGCATGCGGCAGTTGTTTGATCGTGAGATTCACTTAGTTAAGGAGTGATGAAGATGTTTTCTAGTAAAAACGATAAAATTGAAAAGGTAGATAAGATCTTAACTAATGAGGCATTTGAGGAACTGCAAGTAGACTTTGCGGATATAAATTTAGCAATTGAATCTGGGGATCATTTTGAGGTTCACTATCATGGCCCAGAAGACAAACAGCCAGTAGTAATACAAAATGAGCAGCAACTGCGACTTAAGCAGCCTGAAACTGATCGTAAAAACGGCAGATTCTGGCAGAAAGGCTTGTTCAAAATAGAAGTAGTGACAAGCAGTGATGTAGGTAAAGTAAAAATTACTGTTCCAAAAGATCACCAATTACGTGAAGCATATATTGGCCTAGCTAGCGGAGATACGAGAATACAAGATGTTAATTTAGATGAATTGGAATTTAGCTCTGCTAGTGGTGATTTGAAGATTGATAGATTAAAGGTCGCAAAGTTGTCGTTGTCCATTGTTTCAGGGGATGCAAAATTAGATCAACTGAAAGTCGATTCTGGTAATGCGGATCTGACTAGTGGTAGTTTTCTTTTAAAGAATAGTCAAATCACGAAAAGTCTTGCAGTTACAACTGTTTCAGGGGATAATTTAATAGAAAATGTTGAAGTTGACCAATGTGACCTGACAACATTGAGTGGTGATAACACTATTTTTGGAGGGAAAGCTACTCATGCGCAAATTGGTAAAGAAACTAATGGTAGCCATTTAAAAATGAGCGCAGTGTCGGGTGACAACATTGTCAAATAGATAGGGGAGAGTATGGAAACAGCAGCAACTTTTTTGATGATTGAGATCGCGCTAGTTTTTATTGTCGGAATTGAACATATTGGAATTTGTCTATTAGAAATATTTGGTAAACCAGCTCAGCAAGCCAAGGCCTTTGATATGAGTGAAAATTTTGTTAAGCAAAAAGAAGCTCGTGTTTCGATGGCTAATCAAGGTATTTATAATGGGATGCTGGGACTATTGTTAATCTTGAGTTACTTTGTTTTTCCATTTGGTACAGTGATTAAAGTTTGGCAGTTACTGTTGGGGATGATCATGGTTGTGGCCATCTTTGGTGGTTTTACTGCAACTAAAAAGATTTGGCTGGTGCAGTTGCTTCCTGCTTTAATTGCATTCTTGTTTTTGATTTAACTGAATATTTTTACTAAAAGTCGTATTTGATTTTTTCTTTGATTCAAATACGACTTTTTATTGTTTATTCATCTTATGAGTGTATAATTTTAGAAAAATATAGGGAAGCTGGTGGAAAATGAATGAAGATTTAAGCAAAAAAGAATATATACAAGATGTCTTGATAGTGGCGAGTTTAGTTATTCCAGTAATTGGTTTTGTCATCGCGTTTTGGGTTTTAGTTAAAAATAATCGTGGCTTAGCAAAGAAATATTTTTGGTGCAGTTTACTAGGGATTGTAATTACAGGGTTATTGTATTTTGCTAAAAATGGATTTAGTTTGCACAATTCATTGATGAATTTGTCTCTTCATGGTTTTAAATCTGCCTACATTGGTGGAGGATTCATTGTGGCATTTCTGGTTTTTGAATTTGTAGAAGATATTAGCGTTAAGCGAATGGCGATTATCTCATTCATTACTAGTCTGGCGTTTGTTGCAATTAGTGCTTTGCGGATAGAATCGCTAACTAATTTCTTGGCCGCTGTGCCTCAGACTGCTGTATTAATTTTGACCTATGTAATTTTACAAAAGAGAATGAAAAAATGGTTGGCTTTTGCATTAGGTCTGATTATAAGTTTCGTTTGGGTATTGATACTATTTTCAATTGTTGGTGTCTTGTTCAATATTTAAGGGGTGAGATGATGTTTTTAACGAGTGTTTTAACCGGTGGACAGTGGTTTTTGCCGGTTATTGTTGTGTTGGTAGCCGCCGCACTTTTAGCTAGCTATGCCAAGAAGAAAAAGTTAGCTAAGTTAGAAAAAGTATTGAATATCTTAGGTTATGTTTTCATGTTTCTATTAATGGTTATCCTTTGGATAATGTATTATAGAAAAGAGATGGCATTCAGTAGTGCCTTTATCTATACCGCAATAGTCATTTATACGATTCTGTCTGAAATACTAAAGAAGTATAAAAATACTTTAAAGGAAAAATATCAGCGAGCAAAAATGGCATTAGCCGGTATCTATGCTGTAGCAATTGGTCTGATGATTTTAGTAGGTGGGCAATTTTCTTCAGCTGCGTGGCTAATTGCAATTATCTTCATAGTAGTAATATGGGTAATTGCTTATGCGATTGAAAAGTCATAGTAAAAAAGCATTAAAGGTTAGAAAATTCTAACTTTTGATGCTTTTTAAATTCGTAATTTTTAGTTTGTTGTTATTGGGTGCATCGTATTCTTTTTAGTAGAATATAAACAAGGAGTTATCGATGTATCCTGATAAATTTCACTTAACCAAAGAACAAAATAGATGTTTCGCAAAAAAGAATTTGGTTAGATTAGTTTTTACAAATTCACGTTTTGAAGGGGTAAATACTACCTTGCCGCAAACGCAAACGATTATTGATGGTATGAGTGCAGCTGGTGTATCTATTGATGATTCGAACGTAATTGTTCAATTAAAACGAGGCTGGCAGTATGTTATTAGGGAAGATAAGGCACTATCGTTAAAAATTGGGCAGAATATTAATCTGTTAGTTGCAAGGTATGATTCTCTGGATCCGGGCAGTTTTAGAACAGGTTCAGTTACTGTAGAACTTGGTAATGATAAAGGCGAATGGAAGCCTCAAGAAGTAGATTTTTTTAATAATTTGATGCAAAAAGATACTTCTGTTACAGATAAAGCAATGACGTTAATGTATCATAATATGCGTAATCAACTTTTTTGGGATGGAAATAAAAGGACGGCAACATTAGCAGCGAATAAATTGATGATAGATCATGGTGCAGGATTGATTAACGTACCATTGGATAAGCGGGATGTTTGGAATAATTTGATCAGTAAATATTATTTGTCCGGCGACATGAAGACACTTAAGGATTGGACTTATGTGAATGGGATTCAAGGTGTGACTTTTGATCATAAGCAAAATTTACCGAAACCTGATATTAATCCTGAAGACTACGAATAAAATGTATAGCAAATATAAAGGTCTCCCAGAAAGACATAAACTTTCTAAGAGACCTTTTATTTATTAGTATCGTGAAATAGCGAGAGAAACTGTTATAACGAAGCCCATTTCTTGTGGAAATGTTTGAACAAATTTTGATTTTCAGACAATAATCGAAGAATCCCTTGCTGATCATCGACTTTTGCTCCAGCTTCACTAAGGTAAAGCGTAATTGTTGCCAGACCTTGATAATCAATGTTACCTAAGTCCAGATCAAATTCCTTACCATCCTTAGTAGTTATCCCAAGTAAAAGGTGATCAGGATTGAAGTTGAAGGGACTTAGACGGACAATTTTACGATAAACAATAGCGGCTTCTTGAATGTTAGAGAGATTGATTATTGTTTGATTTTTACTGGTCAAATTGAATAATTGGGCTAACTTCTTAAAGTCATTATTGCTGTATGAAGTAATCGTTAATTGTTTTTCATCGACTGACCAGTATTGGTTAAAACATGCAGGAAAGGTAATGCCGAGTCCTAAAATCAAAACAATAGCGAAGACCCACCAAGGTTGATAACCAAATCCAGTTACAAAAAATGCCAAAAAAACAACAAAGATAGTTCCTAAAACTAAACTTAAAATATGTGGCTTGTTTCCGACTGTTTGCTTTTTAGTAGGTGAAAAATCAGGGGAAATAGTCTTTATTTCATTTAAAGCGTCTTTCATGATCTGCACACTTTCAACATTAGTTAAATCATTTGCCACCTTAAGTTTACCCTCCCTTAAAAGAAAAACAATATAAAAGTACGTATCATTTGTAAATGCTTACATGGGGGGTAAATTAAAGGTAGGAAATAAAGAAGTACATAGCAGGGAGTGTGAGTTAAGATGAGAGAGAAATAAAGACTTTATAGAATTATTTGGTCTATAGTATTTTTCATTTGGGCAATGTTAATGTTCTTCTGGCATACTAATGCCGTCGCCGGCAAAGTATTCATGATGATCTATACCTTAGTAATAATCGTTTGGGGCATTGTCATTATTGTACAAAGTCGCAAGCATAAGAAAAATAGAGGCCGCTAAAAAACGGTCTCTATTTGGTTATTACCAAATTTTGCTAATTATTTTCCTAATTCAATAATTTGATCAAACATTGCTTTTTCTTGATCAGAAATTTTATGTGCCACTTCAATGACAGCTACTTTTGGATTATTAAGTAAAGTTTGATGAATTTGCAAAGAAAGTTTCGCATCTAATGCACTAGTGGCTTCATCTGCTAATAGAATAGGGCGTTTAGCAAGCAAAGCTCTAGCGATTTCAATTCTTTGAATTTGCCCACCTGATAAATTGCATCCGTTTTGTCCCACAGCATAATTCAAGCCTTTTTCTTTGACTAATTCGGTCAAGCCAGCTTCTGCTAATACTTCATCTAACTGCTGTTTAGTTACAGTTTTACCTAAAGTGATATTAAATTCTAAATCACGATCAAAAATAAACGGCTTTTGATTAATATAGCCGAAGTAGTCATGAGCTTTAGCCCAGTTTCCGTTTAATACTTCTTGATTAATTTTGATTTGACCTTTACTTGGGGTAATCTGCCCAACTAATAGGCGAAGCAAGGTAGTTTTGCCCCAACCACTTGGTGCCATTAGAAGCACTTTTTCACCAGGTTTTATAGCAAAGTTCACATTATTAAAAACTAATTTATTATTTTGTTCATAGGCAACATTATTAACATCTAATTCATCGAATGTTCGAACTGCTTTATTTTCAGAAGTAATAGGTTCAAAGTTTAGAGCTTTTTCAACCTTATCCCACATTGGCTTGGTAGAACGAATTTGATTAATCTGATCAAAAATCATTGTTACCGGGTTAATGAAGTCGTTAGAAAGTTGAACAATCATTACTAGGGTACCAGCACCGATCTGGCCGTTAAACATTAAAATGGCACCGATTAAAAATGGAATAATGAAACTGAAAATATCGGCTACGGTAATGATAATAGTCGAAATCATACCTTGAGTATAATTTAATGACCGCAATGCATTTTCCATTTGCTTAGCTTGGTTAATTACATAGGAAACGATTGGAATTTGGACATCATAGAGCATAGCGGTTTTTGAACCATTGATAGCATCTGAAACTGCTTGTGTGTATTCTGCATTTTCTACTCTAAGTCAAGTGTTATCAACGATTTTAAGCAATTTTATTTTGAAATACAGGCCTAATCGGGAAATGGCTCCCGGA
>NZ_JAEHNT010000136.1:0-320 GCF_016742815.1 Lactobacillus sp. A27 | reverse complement strand
AAGTGTTAGTAGAATTCGCACGCTTTCGTGTTCTTTATTTTTGGATTGATTGCGAAGCCCTTCATTAGCCAGTCGACCTGCTCAGAAGATAAAGCTTGAACTTCATTTTGATTCCTGGGCCAGTTCAATTTTCCATTTTCAAATCTTTTGTAGAGCAGCCAAAAACCTTGTCCGTCCCAATAAAGGGCTTTGAAGCGGTCCTTGCTTCCGCCGCAAAAGAGGAAGACTTTGCCGCCAAAAGGATCAAGTTCAAACTGTTCTTTGACTAAAGTTGCTAGTCCATCAATGCCTTTACGCAGATCCGTCTTGCCGCAAACGAT
>NZ_JAEHNT010000135.1:0-285 GCF_016742815.1 Lactobacillus sp. A27 | reverse complement strand
ATCGTGGTTTTTGATTAGTGCAGTTGAGAGTTCTTGCAAGAAGTCATTACGCTGTCTTCTGATCTTGTCGTGCAGTTTAGCTACTACCAAGCGCTGTTTTTGATAGTTTTTTGCTAGCCGCAAATTGCGTCCTCCTTTTTTAGCCCGGCGCTGCCTGCGAGACAAGACACGTTGGGCATGGGCAAGCTTCTTTTTTGCTTTACAGTAAAAACGTGGATTGACAACCATTGATCCATTTGACTCCGTTAAGAAATTATCAAGGTTAAGGTCAATGCCAATTTGACT
>NZ_JAEHNT010000027.1:0-1310 GCF_016742815.1 Lactobacillus sp. A27 | reverse complement strand
ACAAAAAAAGAGATCGAATCCAAATGATTCGATCTCTAAAAAAGCACCCTTAATTGTCAATGTCTTAACTTAATGACATTGGATTGTCGCGATAAATGCTTTTTTCTTTGATTCCTCATTGTCTAATATTTGCAAAAAATCGGAATTTCCTTTATTTTGGATGTAACGGTCAGAACAAATAGGAGAGAATATCATGCGTGAAGGTTTAATCATTTTAGTAGCTCTAATCGGAGCTGGGTTTATTGTTTATTACTTTGATAAATATCGCAATCGCCGTTATCCAGAATCTAGACCGCAAAATCAAGGTGGAAATTGGGATGCTTTCTGGGCATTTTTGTTTCCATTCATTGGTTTTATCATGGCTATTTATTTCGCAATTGCTAAGCGCAATAAATTCCGCGCGAAGACCTGTGTTCTGTGGGCATTAGGCGGTATGGCTTTTAATGCAATTTGGTATTTATTGTTTAGGTAAAAAGGTTGATCAACTCTTGATGAAATTTGATCAACCTTTATTTTTTGATTGTATTAACTTTGAGCAAGTTTACTAACAATATATGAGTTAAGAGATACATTTTCTTCATCTGCTTCTTCGGCTAGATGTTCATGCAGGGATTTGGGCATCCTCGCAGTAATGCGGCTGATATTGAATTAGTTGATAAACAAAATCGTTTAATCTTTTCGACTATTGTAAATGGTGCATTCTATAATAGATTAAAAAAGCATCCCTTTATTTCAATTACTGGCTTAAAAGGAACAGAAACAATGAATTCAGTAGCTGTAACTGTCAATGGTAAAGTAGAGGAAGTTGATGATTCATACATGGATCAAATCTATCAAGTACATCCTGAAATGGTCGAGATTGATTCGGCTGATTCAAGATCAAGTAGAAGTACATTGCGTCCCTTTGCGATTACGCCGATTGATGGTTCAGTTTACGATTTAAGGCAAAAACCGGTTTTTCAGAAGCATTTTAATTTTTAAAAAACATTATTAAATAGAAAGGAACAATATGGCATTACCAAGTCAAATTGAAGTTAGAGGAGCAAAAGTTCACAACTTAAAGAATATTGATGTCAATATTCCACTCCATAAATTCGTCGCTATTTCAGGCTTATCTGGTTCTGGAAAGTCATCCCTAGCCATGGGAATTCTTTATGAAGAAGGATCGCGTCGTTATCTTGATGCGCTTTCTACATATATGCGGCGAAGAATCAAGCAAGGTGCGCGGGCTGATGTAACTTCAGTTAAGCATATCCCTTCAGCGCTGGCTTTACGTCAGCGCCCCAGCGTTCCAAATGAAAGAGCAACCG
>NZ_JAEHNT010000134.1:0-378 GCF_016742815.1 Lactobacillus sp. A27 | reverse complement strand
TGAGCAGGTCGACTGGCTAATGAAGGGCTTCGCAATCAATCCAAAAATAAAGAACACGAAAGCGTGCGAATTCTACTAACACTTGACATCGCACGCTTTTTTGATATTCTTTTAACTAATAAATTTAGGAGGAAGTTTAACTCATGTCACAAGAAAATTTGGAAAAGATTATTGCACAACAAGCAACTACTATTCAAAACTTAACTGATGAAATCAAGCTCCTCCGTGAACAAGTGGCTTACTTAACGCAAAAACGTTATGGCAAATCTTCAGAACAAATGCCTTTAAATGGACAAACAAGTCTCTTTGATGAACCTGATGCTCAAGATGACGGAGAACGTCCCCGACGCCGCCGTTCAGACTATTACTTATAAAAGA
>NZ_JAEHNT010000026.1:0-1149 GCF_016742815.1 Lactobacillus sp. A27 | reverse complement strand
TATCAAGGGCCATGATCAAATGGTAGTCGTAACATACAGTGCTAACGATCAGTCTGTTAATGTAGTTTATGTCGATGATGACAATCATGGGGCAACCATTGATTCTGGAACGATCACTGGTAAAACTGATCAGACAGTACCTACAAACGTAGTTAATCCGGATGATACAAAGTATGAATTGGTTCCAGGCTATGAAACCGAGATTACTTTTGGTCCAGATAAGCATCCAGAAGTGGTTGTTCATGTTCATCATAAGAAGGAAAATGTCACAAGAACTAAAGATGTAACGTTAACTGTAACCTTCGAATTGCCAGATGGCACGCAGGTTAAGAAGACGGCAACCATCAATTTTGTTCAAAATGGCGTAAAGGATTTGGCAACTGGTGAAACAACTTGGCAAGGTGATTATCAAGCAAGTTCTAAATTTGCGACGATTACTGCTCCAGAAGTACCAGGATATCACCCAACGTCAACAGCTGGTGGTCAAGTAATCACGGTTAATACAAATAATTGGGATAAGAATCTTGATTTAGCACAAGTTGTTACGTATGAAGCTGATCAATCAAATCAACCTGATACACCAATAACTCCGAGTGAACCAGTAAATCCAGGAAACCAGACAGATCATAATACTCCTTCGCAAAAACCTCCGGTAACACCTGATGATAAGCTTTCAAAACCAACAACAAATGACAAACCAAATAAAGGAAAACCACATGTACAAGGTTTTGAAGAACAGGATCATCAAGCAGATCGTGTAACTCAACCACACGAGGAAGGACAAAAACTTGCTCGTAGAGTTGTGCAACCTAATGTTGAACGGCAGACGCAAGGTCAATTGCCACAAACTAGTGAAAAAGAGAATCAAGCTGGTTTGTTAGGATTAGTCCTTGTGGGCTTATCAAGCTTACTCACATTATTAGGTGTGAACAAAAAAGAGCATAAATAAGTGTAAAAAGTTAGTTTCGTATAAAAATGAAACTAACTTTTTCTGTTATTGAAAGTATAAATGAAAGTTTATAAAAATAATGTTTATTAGCGAGTGTTATTACTTTACTTTTAGAAACGTAAGCGTCATATAACCGAGTATCTTTTTTAGTCCGTATTTTTCAGGTATTCTAATCTCATCAATTTAATGGAGGTTAAGAA
>NZ_JAEHNT010000133.1:0-217 GCF_016742815.1 Lactobacillus sp. A27 | reverse complement strand
GGCAGATCTATATGGCAAAGAATTTCTAACAATTGATCCTAAGTACACCACCCAAAGATGCCATCAATGTGGCAGTATTATGGGGCAAAACGGTTATAAGAAATTAACCCTTAAGGATCGGGAATGGACTTGCCCAATCTGTCGAACGCACCATATTCGTGATTGGAATGCGGCCGTGAACATCTTAGAAAAAGGATTAGGCAAGTGGCAGAATCCT
>NZ_JAEHNT010000132.1:0-228 GCF_016742815.1 Lactobacillus sp. A27 | reverse complement strand
AGCAGATCATACACTGGTTTAAAGTAGTATTGACTGCTTTTCAAATCCCAATAATTTAACATCTGTCTTGAAACTTTTAGTCCCGTCCTCTTCCAGTCGCTTTCTTGGCGATAGTCCGGCACCTTCATTTCATATTTTTGATAAAGTGAATGAGCGATGAGTGAAGCTGAACCTAGACCATGGTTTAGGGGAGCTTTAGGTACTGCAGCTTTAATGATCTTGTCGCTA
>NZ_JAEHNT010000025.1:0-3113 GCF_016742815.1 Lactobacillus sp. A27 | reverse complement strand
AGAACTTACTCCGATAGAATATCGGAATAAGTCCTTAGTCGCATAATATCAATAAAGTGTCCGAAAAATGCGGGTCACTACAGTATCAGAAATTTCCTGTGCTTCTTTTTTAGCCTGAGGTCCCGTTTTATACGAAACACCTATATGTAATACCATTTACTCACCTACTATAAAAACTTATTACTTAAAATATACGCTTCTTTCTTCTAAACACATCAAAAAAAGATGCATCAAGTCACCTCAATGTATCTTTATTATTCTACTTCCTACTCAACCGCTCATACCCAGCTTCCGCAAACTCATTCAACATCTGGACATCATGGGGCCATTTCTCATCTTTCACAAAATTATGCGCGCGGTTAACCGCAAACGAACCATGAATCACATATCTAAATAATGTTTCCGCATCTTCTCTTGGAAGGTGCGTTTTTTCAATCACAGCTGGCAAAACCGTGTCTCGCTCATTCACTACGATTCTGCCAATGATGTATTCGCTCAAATCGGGATCCATCAATAATTTTTGATATTTACCAGCATCCCCAATCCGCTGGCAGGCCGGTACTAACGATTCATTGCTTTTCAGATAATCCAGCGATTTCCCGTTTCCAGCAAAAAATGGGACAGGATTTGTCTCCGTCAGCAACAACGCACCATTTAGCACATCGTTCAAGACATCAGTCACCGAGGAATAATGCACATGAAATGTTGATCGCGTTATCCCAGCCTCACGACAGATCCGCACGATATTAACTTTAGAATATGATTCTTCATCAACTAATTTCAAAAAAGCATCTTTAATTATTCCCAACGTATAAAGCGTACGTCGATCAGTTTTTCTTTGGCACTAAAATTGCACCATCACCATTGTTTGGAATTTCAATGCTAATTTGTGAAAAGCCAACTCCCGCATCGTTGCTATCCTCAATAGCGGTAAAAGTACCTGGATCAACGTAAAAGCCGTGAACCTCATCTTTGCTCTTATCAAGACCGAGACACACCTTATAATATTGCCATCTTGAGTAAAGCAGTGAACAATTGCGGCATCCCGATTGAATACATCATTGATTGACCATATTGCACCGTATGCAAGTATGACGGATGCTTTTGATCAATGGTCAAATACATTGGAAAACTGCTAGGACGAATGCCGCTATCTACCATGTAGTCAGGATAAAATTGCTGCATAACTTTACCTTGTTCAGCCTTTTGCTCCGGTGTTAATTCTGGTTTAGGTTGAGGCTTAGTTGGACCTTGGGTTGTAGCACCATGACTTTTACCAGTCATGGTTTCCTTAAATGCATCACCAATTGAGGCAGAAAAACCAATACTGCGGTCTGCAATGATATCTAGAATATTCAACTCGCCTTTGTTGATCGTAATGTAGCGACTATTTCTGTCAACTGCAACTAATTGCATACTTGAAACCTTAATCATTTGGTTGCGTGGGCCAATTCCAAGTTCAAGTACGACTAACTTCTTATCTTCATATTTTTGAATAAAATCTTGAAAGGCGTTGATCTGCTTCTGGTCAATTTGGAAATCTTGGTTAGTAGTTACATAATGAACAGGTTTATCTCCAATCAAGTTTTTCAAATATTCATAAGTCGGCTTCTGTGGTGGGATTTCATTCATCATCTTGTAAAGTTCAAGCAAAAATGCCCAGTGCTCTTCTTCAGATTCAAAACGATTATAGAAACCTTGGAATAAACCATTAAAGCCATATTTTTTAGCAAAATATTTCATGTTGTCCATATATAACGGACTATCTTCATACCAAAAAGCAAGACCGGTAGCGCGTGACATTCCGCTTCCTGCACCAACAACAATTGCATCTGCATCTTTTACATGCTTAAAATTCATCTATTTTATTCATACATACCTCGTTAAAATTCACATACACGATGTATTTAACTTTTAACAAGATTAAAGCATGTATGAAAAAGTAATTAAGATCAGATTCGTGCTGTGTGTAGAGTTATAGACAGATTCTATGAACTACACCGACACTAAAGTGCCGGGTTTCTGGGAACACTGAGTAGTGTTTAGGATCTTACATTGAACTAGTCAAATACCTAACTCACGGAACTCAGCTTGTTACCATGGCCAGTCCCTGACCACTTAGCTTTGTACTTCCTTTATGCAGGATATTAACTGCCGCATTAATATCTCGATCATGCTTGGTTTGACACTTAGAACAAGTCCATTCACGAATTTCTAATGGCTTAGCGCCACTGTTATAGCCACATTTTGAACAAATTCTGGAAGTGTTCTTGGGATCAACTGCAATTAGTTTCTTGCCATACCATTCGCATTTGTATTCTAGCATTTGTCTGAATATCCGCCATGAAGCATTGGCAATTGACTTAGCCAAATGATGATTTTTCTGAAGATTCTTGGTTTTCAAATCTTCAATCGCAATTACATCATATTGCTTAACTAAATGCGTAGTTAGTTTATGCAGATAATCTCTGCGCTGATTAGCTATTTTAGCTTGGCACTTAGCTTTTGACTTTTGCGCTTTTTGCCAATTAGTGAAACTCTCTAAGCTTCTAGGACAAAGCACCTTTTTATTCCTGTCTTGCAAAACTAATAATTTAGCTAAATGTCTGCGACGAGCATATTTTCTTTGCCAGACTTTGGCTTTCTTTTCAAAATAAGAACTGTCAAAACTAGGATATTTTAGCCCATTAGACAGAATCGCTAAATCAGCCACGCCAACATCAATCCCAACCTGTTTGCCAGTTAAGCTGTACTTCTCTGGTTCAGATATTTCTACCTGTAGAGACAAATAATATTTTCCTGTTGGTTCAAGTACGACCGTATAACGCTTAATCTTAACATCTTGCAAAACTCTATTCTTGCTGGTTTTGACATAGCCTAATTTAGGAATCTTCAAGTACCTTTTACCTGCAGTTTTTATGATTGACTTGCCCGTATAAGACTTTTTCAGATACTTGCGTGAATGAAAACGAGGCTTGCCAATTTGACCAGTTTTATCTTGAAAGAAGTTCTTCCAAGATTGAGTTAGGAATTCATTAACTACCTGCAAGCTTGAAGAATCGCTGTTTTTCAAAAAAGGATATTCTTTTTTAAGCGGCTTAAGCAGATAATTC
>NZ_JAEHNT010000024.1:0-1664 GCF_016742815.1 Lactobacillus sp. A27 | reverse complement strand
CAATGTCATTAAGTTAAGACATTGACAATTAATATTAGACTTTTAAAGCACTGATTTAACATTTAATTGGTTAAATTGGTGCTTTTTTCGTACAACAAATAAGGCATAGCACAGATTCTGCTTTTTTAAGCTACGCGATATAAATAATATACAGCTGATTTGGGCTTAATATTTCTCTTGTCCTTGCGGCCTGGTCTAATTGGAATGGTATAATAGCTGATCTGAATAAGGATCCGTTCAAAATCTTGCGTTAAAGAAGAAGCTAAATACATGCTCTGAATAATCAAGCATGATTGCTTGAAATTGATGGCATATTGATACTTGCAATGCTTTTGCGGAATATAGGCCTGTGCATCAATTTGACTGATTGCATTAAACATAATCATATGGGCATAAATTTCCATTTCAATAAATTTATCTTGTTTGGAATGGAACTGTACGCTGCCTAAAGAATACTTCAATTTCTTGAAGGAGGTCTCAATACCCCAACGCAGATGATAAAGCTCTTTAATTCTTTTTAGCGGATAATTTTTTCGATCAAGATTGGTTAGCACAACTTCCCATTCTTCTTTGCCTGATTTGGCATCATTAATTCTAAATTTGCAGGCTCGAAATTTTATTGTGCATAACTCGCCAAAATCCCAGCTTAGATCCTGGGTATTTTTAGAGCGATACTTAATATATTGGCGATAATAATGCTGGACATGGTGAATATTCTCACTGGCTTTATGCGTGATGTAGTAATAGTTAGAAGTAGTTACCAGGCAGGAAATCTCACGATCACATTCTTGATCAGGCAATGTCGTTATTTCTTTAACTCCGCCTTTTCCAGCCTTAGTTCGTATTATGTAATGACAGTTAGGCAGGCGATTGCAGTTTTCAATCATATTGAAACTAGTGTAGCCACGATCCATTGTTACAATATATGGACCACAATTCAAAGCTTTAAGCATTTGAACAGCCGCTTTGCGTTCATCCATTTCTGATTTAGGCTGAAAAATACAATCCTGGTAGGTATTATTCAATAGATCATATAAGGCATTAACGTGAATTTGACAATAGGGTTTCTTTTTATGAGAAGAAGCTTGTACAATGTTATTCGATTTCGGATTCCAGATTTGATTAAAGTCAGAGCCATCAATGGCAAACAAACGGTAGTGATGATCAAAAAGTTGAATATTAAATAGATTTTGATTAAAAACAGTCAGAATATGTTTAAAACAAGCAGGAGAAAGCTGGCTTTTGCGTTGAACATAGGCAGAAGTACTAACTACTTTATCGTTCTTTTTAGTTGCATCTTTGCCAAAAGCTCTAAAGAGTTCACTGTTTAAATTCTGACCTTGCATGTTAATTGTAGTTTTAAGGACTGTCGCTGCATCTAAAGTGCGTTTCCTGGTAAAAGCATGAGGATTATTAATAAAATCGTGAATATGATCCCCAGTATTATTGATAATTTGATCAAGACGTTCTAGAATATTCTTATGAAGGGCTTTCATAATTAACACCAGCTTTCTGGCAATAATTTTGAAGGTTTAAAATATATAAGATAGGCGAAAAGGCAGGTCTTTTCGCCTTTATTTTATACAAAAAAAGAGATCGAATCCAAATGATTCGATCTCTAAAAAAGCACCCTTAATTGTCAATGTCTTAACTTAATGACATTG
>NZ_JAEHNT010000131.1:0-453 GCF_016742815.1 Lactobacillus sp. A27 | reverse complement strand
AATTATTTATTTGTTTTGATCTAAAAGAATTAGTCCTTTACAACGTCCTTAATGTTCAACCATTGGCTCTTGTTAATCTTAACAATCTTCTTGCCATTAGTCTTCTTAACTGCTTTAGCAGTGAAGGTTGAACCCATTGAAATTTTCTTAGCAGTCTTCTTACCGTTAGCGTTTAAAACGTTAACTTTTTGATTCTTGGTGTCTTTTACAACAACGAAAATCTTGTCACCCTTTTTGATTGAAGGGTTAGTAGGAGCAACTTCTGAAATACCTAACTTTGGAGCAGTGAAGCTAGCAGCTTCACTAACTGAAGCACCGACACCCATCATACTAATTGAAGCAACTACAACTGAAACAACTTTAACAATTTTCTTTGAGTCTAACATAATGAATACCTCTATTTTCTAAATCACTTTAACTTGTTGGAACTTTTCGTTCCCTCATTCCTTACAT
>NZ_JAEHNT010000130.1:0-238 GCF_016742815.1 Lactobacillus sp. A27 | reverse complement strand
TGGTTTTAGAAGGCTAATCAAAGAGCGTCTGGTTAATCATATCCCAACTAGAATTGGCACAGTCACGATTAAAAAGACCGCTGATGACCAATTCTACCTGTCTATGCAGTTAGGCAGCGATACTGCTTTTGTCAAGGAATTGCCTAAGACGCAAAGTCAAATTGGCATTGACCTTAACCTTGATAATTTCTTAACGGAGTCAAATGGATCAATGGTTGTCAATCCACGTTTTTACTGT
>NZ_JAEHNT010000023.1:0-710 GCF_016742815.1 Lactobacillus sp. A27 | reverse complement strand
GGGACTAAAAGTTTCAAGACAGATGTTAAATTATTGGGATTTGAAAAGCAGTCAATACTACTTTAAACCAGTGTATGATCTGCTTAAGCAAAAGCTGTTAATGCGGCCAATTTTACATGCCGATGAAACTTATTACACAGTCTTAGAAAGTAAAACAATCAAGACTTACTATTGGGTCTTCCTTTCAGGCAAACATGATCAATACGGGATTACACTCTATCATCATGATCCTTCCCGGAGTGGCAAGGTTGCCTTAAACTTTTTAGGAAACTATCCCGGTTATTTGCACTGTGATATGTGGCAGGCTTATGAGCAATTGCCGAAAGCAACTTTAGTTGGCTGCTGGGCTCATGTTAGAAGAAAGTTTCACGAAGCCGTACCACAACAGGCTTCTGAAAAGTCCCTTGCCCAAAAAGGACTCAACTACTGCAATCGCATGTTTTACTTAGAACAAACCTGGGAGAATTTGAGCAAACAAGAACGTTACCAGCTAAGACAAGCAAAGCTCAAGCCTCTGATGCAAGAGTTCTTCAACTGGTGTGAGAAAAATAAAATCACCGTTTTGCCAGGCTCTAAATTGGGAAGAGCCATTAATTATACCCTCAAGCATCAAGCTACTTTTGAGCATGTCTTGCTTGATGGCAATTTAGAATTATCTAACAATAAGGCCGAACGCGCTGTAAAATCACTCGTCATGGGCCGGAAGAATT
>NZ_JAEHNT010000129.1:0-248 GCF_016742815.1 Lactobacillus sp. A27 | reverse complement strand
GGATTTGTCTTAGCTGCATTATCAATTTGTCCAATAGCTCGATAAAGCAACTTACGTGCGACTGCATTGCCATGTTTAGTAATACTTAAATTAGATTCCATTTCTCCTGACTGATATCTGCCTGGATCAATTCCGATAAAAGCATTGATTTTATTAGGATTACTAAATCTGCGTAAATCTCCTAACTCTGCTAAAACTCTGACTGCAGTGGTCTGTGCAAAGCCTGGAATGCTTTCTAGGTTTTCTAA
>NZ_JAEHNT010000128.1:0-378 GCF_016742815.1 Lactobacillus sp. A27 | reverse complement strand
AAGGCTTAACTCCGAAAGAATATCGGAATCAAGCCTCTATTAATCCTGTATTTTAAACTGTCTAATTTTTAGGTCTCAGTTCAAAGAAAACAGAACTTTCTTTTTATTTTTCATTTTAATACCTTCTTGCTACTTATTATAAGGTAAGAAAAAAGAGATCATAACGAATATGATCTCTTTTCTTCATTTATCTACGGAGTGTGAGGGATTTGAACCCTCGATACAGGTATAAGCCCGTATACATGATTTCCAATCATGCTCCTTAAGCCACTCGGACAACACTCCATACAAGAGTACTCCGGCTGTCAGACTCGAACTGACGACATCTTGATTAACAGTCAAGCGCTCTACCAACTGAGCTAAGCCGGAATATTAAAA
>NZ_JAEHNT010000127.1:0-228 GCF_016742815.1 Lactobacillus sp. A27 | reverse complement strand
TAGCGACAAGATCATTAAAGCTGCAGTACCTAAAGCTCCCCTAAACCATGGTCTAGGTTCAGCTTCACTCATCGCTCATTCACTCTATCAAAAATATGAAATGAAGGTGCCGGACTATCGCCAAGAAAGCGACTGGAAGAAGATGGGACTAAAAGTTTCAAGACAGATGTTAAATTATTGGGATTTGAAAAGCAGTCAATACTACTTTAAACCAGTGTATGATCTGCT
>NZ_JAEHNT010000126.1:0-16101 GCF_016742815.1 Lactobacillus sp. A27 | reverse complement strand
TATTCTTAACCTCCATTAAATTGATGAGATTAGAATACCTGAAAAATACGGACTAAAAAAGATACTCGGTTATATGACGCTTACCTTACTTCCATTCTGTTGTCGACCTCAACCTCAATCTAAGTATAAGAAAAAAGGTAGATAAAATGGTCAACGCTTAATCACTCTATCTACCTTTATTAATTTAATAAATAATGAAACTGTTTAAACATCTATGCCTTAGCTAAATCTAACTTAGGATCAATTTGATTCATAATCCAAAGGAATGGCTTTTCAGTATTCTTACCTTCAAATGGCTTACCAGTCTTATTATGACCTAATGCACTACAAGTGAAGTACTGTACTTTCTTAAATTTCTCATCAGCTTCTCTAACAAAATTGCCTTCTCCGTTTTCAACCAAGAAGTTCTTACATACAGCATTTTTAGCATCATTAATATTCTTACAATCTTTATGAGATTTCATATAATTCTCTGCTGCTGCATCCCCAATTTCATCAGATAAGCCAGGAATATCACCTTTGTTAATTACAACAGCCAGGTTTTTCTTTAACACATCACTAGGTTTTAATCCAAATAAAACTTGCAAGTTGCTTAACATGATATCAAAAATATCATCAAAATCTTTTGTACTTGCACCATAATCCTCAGGATTAACCTTATCAATTACTTTCATATTATAATCAGGAATAGTTAACGGATCAATTAAGAATACAAAGCCATCGGCATAACTAAAGGCGTTATTATGTTGAATTGTTCCACTATCAGAAAACATTTCACCAGAAATATCATCAATATAAAGACGTCTACCTACTTTACTATTAGGCAATTTAATCATCAATTGACACGCAGTAAGTGCATCTTCATCAGTCTTATTAGGTACTATTCCCTTTTTAAAGTTACTAATAACAGTGTTATATTGCTTATACTCAGTATCCGAAATAAAGTCCATATTCCAGCCCAGCTTAGGAGCAACATTGTTAACCATATTATCAATAGCCATATTAATTAAACAGGTCTTACCTACAGCTGGACCACCAATTACAGGTATTGTAAGTTGTCTACTTGCAGTATCACCTTTTAGTGGACGCTTACATACTGGACAAAGTGCATCTAAATTATTTCTACCATTGAAAAATGTAGTAGGTAATTTTTCACCACATTGACATGTTCTGTGTAAGATACCATATTTACCTGGAACTAGATTCGTATGTGATACACCACATTTAGGGCAAACATAAATAGGTAGCAAAAAGTGTGCCTGACAATCTGGATATGGACATGCATTAGAAATTTTATGAATGTACATATAGAATCTATCTACTAACCAAACCACTGTAAACATCAAATATACAACTAAGAAAGCTGCAAATAATATTACAATGTGCAAAGCTGAAGTCATAGCAGTAACAATAGTCCCAAAAATTGCAATACAAATTAAAGAAGTTAATGCTAACCCACCACGAAAAGAGAAAAACTTATTTGCTTTTCTTTTAGCATTTTGCTCTGCAATCGATTGTCTATTTAAAGCCCATGCTTCTTTAATAGTATTCCATAAATCACTATATCCTTTTCCAAAGAAATAGCTGACTTGAGCAGGCTGTGCCTCTTTTTTACTCATTTTTACTCCTCATTCTACTTTCTACTTCGATTATTATCTATAACATTATCTTTAAATGCTAAAATATAATTTCTAATTGAGTAATAACTTCCTACCCCTGCACCTGCTAAACAAATTACAACGACCAAAAAGCCGATTATATACATTAACAGATAGAGTATAACTATTCCTGCAGCAAGGGCTAAACAACCGCAGCCCCAAGAATCATCTTCATTATCGCCCATTCTTAACTCCTGTTATGTTTTTTATGCCACTTTCGGCTTTCTATTACTGTCTATTACATTATGCTTAAATGCTAGAATGTAATTCTTAATTGAATAGTAACCACCTATAATTGCGCCTAAACCAGCAACAATAATAATCATAAAGTAAAGAATAATAAAAGCTATGAATATGATGGCAAAGATAATGCTAAGCACTGTTCCTTCTTCATTGCCACGTTTCAATTCTTTATCTATTTCATCCTGAAAATTACCCATTTTTGTTTTCCTCCATAAGATTTATCTTCTAAAGAATCTGCCCACTTTATCTGTGAAACTTTCCTTTTCCAAAGCCTTTTCAAAGAACTTAGTATCTATATTAGGTGGTAACTTCACTTCTGTTTTTCTTTCTACTTTACTAAATTCTTCTGGCTTAAGTTTCTTCAGATAATGATTAAAGTCAGGTGTATATTTCTCTACTACTTCATCTTCATTTAAAATAATGGCCAAACACGTATATACTAAAAGATCCATCCATCTGGCTTCACTTACTTTCTTGATGATTTTAAGATCATCAGTATATTGTTTGTAAAAGTATTTTTCATATGTGTCTGAACTAAACTTGTTAAACAAAGCAACAAGTTCTTTTTCTGAAGATACATATCCAAGAAAACGTGCCAGAAATTCATTTAAATAGCTTCTATAATCTTTCTTATCTAGTAAGCTTACATAATCAGGAAATCTGATAATTAATTTGCTAAAATCCTCATTATGTTTAACTAGATCCAAAGTATTTTTGGATATAGCAACTATATAAATCTTAGGGAATGTTTCTCCTATCTTAGCTGTCTGAATTATATCTCCCATCTTATATAAATCATCAGTATCGATAGAAAGAAGTGCATTGACATCTTCTGACTCAAATATAGATAATATATCGTTTATTCTTGAATATTTGACTAAAAACGAAATATCTATTTTATGTAATATTTCTAGTGCATCCTTATCAGTGATATCACCATTTAAATATGCATCTAAAATATTACTTAGATCAAGATCTTTTCCTTTGCCAAAATATTCTTTGTGGTTGTCATAAAAGTCCCAAAAGGCTTCTGATTTGTTAGATGCTTTTTGAATATATTGACTTTCTATGTTTACAGCCAATTGCATTGTACTACCGTTTAACATCAGTGTGTTTAGAATTGATTGAGCATGATCATTATCACTGCTACTTAACCAATCACCTAAACGTGTAGCAAAATCACTCTTATTGTTGGCAAATTGGTAAACTGTATTAATTATATAAGATTCTAACTTAACATCATTCTTACATAATTTCAGAATTTGCTCTAAGCAATCAATTGCATTTTCTTCTTGAGCCAGATTTTGTAAACAGATATCTAACAGTTCACTTAATTCATTTTCAACTGTACCATCAATAACAAATTCATTAAGTATAAAACTACTAAACCATATATTTAGATTAATATTAGGATTATCCTTTAAATATACTTTTTCACGATCTTGTTCTTCTGGAGAAACAAAGTATGTCTTTATCTCATCAAATGAAACAGGTAATTCAGATTTAATTTGGTTAACTAATTCATTTGCTGACTCAATACCATTTTCTTCAATTAATCTTGAAATTAAATCGAAGAAAATACTGTGTAATGAATATGCCATATAACCAGCATATTTATACAAATATTTCATCAAAATATTTACATCATTAAGGTTAATCGTTTCAATATTATCCTTGATAAGATTCAACACATTTCTTGCAATTTCAGTATTTTGCTCATCATTTATATTGTTATAAGCAAACTCCAAAATAGGCTTTAATTCATTATAGTTTAGTTTCTTATACTTATTTAGTTTAAATAAGCTGTATAAGTAAACTAAATTATAATCAAATTTTGAATAGCCGACTGCATCTAGGAAATCTCCAAATTCATAGATTGTGTCCATTCCTAATGAATAGTCTTCTGTTAAATCACGTGCAATATCTAAAGTTTCGATATCTTTAGTTGTAATGTGGTTTACACAATCCATTATAATTTGATTTGAATTGTTCGTATTAGTAGCATAATCGAATTCATCATTATCCGATCTTACACCCAGTAAATCAATTTCAATTGGTGATCCATTCAAACCTTTTTCTACAAACCTACTTGGCTCATAAACATAAGAAGAGAAATAAATATGCTTAGCAACTGATACTGAAAATAGCTTTTGAATAATAGCAATCCAAAGAATAATATTTTCCCTAGTATCGTTTAAATAAAAAGGCACATTTTCTTTTCTAGATTCAAGTACTGCTGAAATGAAATATTCTACTTCTTTTTGATGGTCATTAACAAAATCAATAACCACATCATCAGTAACTATGTTCCCTACTTCCTCAATATCAATAACGGGTAATGGAGGAACAGGACTACTTGCGTTAAGCTCTTCATCAGTCATTGAATTTTTCATAAAGTTTTCGCCGAAAAATTCAACTGGATATTGATCCAAATCTTCTTCATCAAGAACTAAAGCATAAATTAGATAGTTACCATATCTGTTAGAATAGTCTTTTCCTAAATATGTAGCTAAAGAAATACATACTCGACCACTATTTAACCTGAAATATGCAAAATTATAAGGAAAGTCTGCAGTTATTTCTTCTTGGGTTGGCGTAGGTGATAAAGAAAGCGGTGGAACATACTTCATCACTTTCTTAATATCATCAACTTCCGAATCCGATATATCTTGTGATTTTGAATAAACCATATACCCCTTATTAGGAGAATCTCCATTTTTCCAAGAAGTATATATTAATTGTGATGCCTTCATCTTTAACTTATTCCTATTTATGTTATTTCGTAGGAATAATCTTCCTTTCTGCTAATAACCAAAGAAATGGATCAGCTACACGAAATGGTCTAAATTTTGGAATGACATTATTAGTATCAGGATTACTACCTAAAGCACTCAATCCAAAGAAGCCGAAATTATTAAAGTTTACACTTACTAATTGGTATAATTCTTGACCCATCCATGCATCAACTAAACTTTGCATTTCATCATTTTCATCTGAAAAGTCATTCTTAGAGAAATAACCATCAGAAATGTGTTCTGAGTCATTATGTAAACAACTTGAAGGATCAAGTAAATCTTGAACCGCATCAATTTTGGTAAATGCGATAGCTACCGGAATATCTATCTTCTTAGTATCTGGTAAATGTTGTTCTTGACGAACTACTTCAATGGTTCTGTTTAAAACTTCTGTAACATCTGTATTTTCTTCTGGTAAACGAACTTTGCCTTGAAGCTTATTACGTACATTAGGTAATTGCAATGGATCAAGTAATAAAATAATGCCAGAAGCATGAGCCAAATATCTGTTGAAAGTTAACATTGAACTTTCAGAATCCAAGTTTTCACCAGCTGTATCGTAGAAAGTTAATGAAATAGATTCAGAAGAAGTCTTTGAGCCAAACATTTTCTTAAAGAAACCATTTTTCTTTAAGAAGGTAAGTGAATAAATTAAAGGATCTACATCACCAGCATCTGAACCCTTAACACATGTCTTGTGACGATACAATGGATTATAGAAATCATTTCTATATCTATTAATAGTCTTGTCACCACATGCCATTAAAGAACAGTTGAACGATCTACCAATTTCATTCTTTAATTCATTAATTAAAACTGCAACGTAGTTACTCTTACCACATTCCTTTGCTCCAATAATAGCAATTGGATAAGTATTGGTATTTTCAATGTTATTTGGTAATTCAAAACCACACTTAGGACAAACTCTAGTCATAACCGGTTGACCACACTTGTCACAAACCGGATTCTTTAAATCAGCTGGTTTAAAAGGAGTATGACTTTTTTGTCTTGGACATGGATTTGATCTACTTATATTGGTACAAATGTATTCAACATCATTTGTATCTTGTTCGGTAAAACACCGAGGACACACATATTTAGACATTGATAAAATCCTCTCTAAATTTTACTTCCACCATTATTTTGAATCTTATACTTACTATAGTTTTGATCATTTAAGAAAAAGATTTTTAATCTACTACCCTTTCTTAATTGCGGTACTTTGACTTCAAAACGATAAGAGTTATTTATTTCTACCTTATCAGATTCAAAAATAATATTACCGTCGTCTCTCTTAAGAGGAATAGTAGGGTATTTAGAAACAATGACAAATTTTGGAAATACAAAATGTCCTTTTGAATTAATTTCTACTGTTAATTTGCTGGACTTAGAGAATAGACCTGCTTTTTTATATTTAAAGCTGTAATAAACATCTCTTTGAGGTTCATTATCAATTAGATACTTTACACCTTCAGAGAAGATCTTCTTTCCATCTTCATCTTCAAAATATGTATAGATCTTGGCATAAATTGTTCCCAAAGGTGGATCAGAAATTAATATTCCTGCATTTTCATCATATTGCTTGATATTGCAATCAATTACTCTAGCAGCTGGATCAGATGGATCCTTAGGATAATCATCGGTTCGATAAATCAACATTGCCTTATTAATATTTTTAGGCCAGTCAAAACTTACATAAATTTCAGAATTTGACTTGTTGAAATCAGAAAAGATATTTTTAACTTTAGGAACATTAGAAACAGCAACTGGTTTACTCAAAATGACATTAGTTGCACTAATGACTGCTGGGATAATGTAACATTGACCAATAAAGTTTAATGTAAATGTACCATCCGTATCATCTACAATATTTAAATTGATCTTATCAAACTTCTTTTGTAAATCTGACAGTGTATAAATTTCACCAACAGCATATTCAGGTTTCTTGTCTGACTTTAATAAAATGACGTCCCACTCGGTTTTCTTCCAGCTTGCTTTAAAATTACCATTTGAATATGTAACCTTAAAGTCTTCTAATGGCTTAACCGGCTTTTGTGGTACAGCCGCTATAACCACAGGAGCTGCTGCAACAGTTTGCGCATTTACTATGTGGTTGGCAATTATCTTTATCCAGTAGCGTTTCCCGTTAATCAAATTATCAAGTTTAGCACCGTCTAAACGATTAGACCCTACAACCGTGTATTGATCATCAGATTGAGGTTGTGTTTCACCTTTGTATACCAGAAGCTTAACATCACTAACTGTTGATGGACAATTCCAAGATAAATTGATTATTCCATCTGAACCAATTGCTTTAACATCGCTAACCGAATCAACTACAATCACAGGTTGACTTAACCGGAGCATTGGTGATAAGACACCGGCTCTGCTTACATATAAACCATAATAAACCGGTACAGCCTTAGTAACAGACGTATCCGTATAAGTGAGCTCTTGTCCTTTATAAACTACGTTATCGGTAGCACTGTTAGGGTAAGCATTCTCTCTTCTTACAAGGATGTATTCCACATTACCTTGAGAAGGACTAGCAGACCACTTGATAGTAACAGCGTCATTTCTTGTTTTAGCATCAATTTTATCTGGAACTTTTGGTGGATATTTTTTTAGAGCATTATTTAATGCAGAACTATCTTTAATAGATTCTGATAATCCCATTAAGGCAGTAAAGGCTTGATCAGAATTCATAGATGAAATCTGTGATATCTTATTTTCCGCCTCAGATATAGCTTGTGATACTTGGTTTATGGTACTTTGACTAATTTGATAACCATCATTTTGTGCCTTAGCAATTAAGTCATTGGCTTTGTAATAGTTCTTCTGACTGATTGCAGCTGAGATACTATTAGAAATCGCATCGAAACCATTTCTAAAATCTCTAATCATCTTTTCGATTGGGGCAATATCAGGATGGTTAGGCCAATCTATCTTGGCTTCTTCTATTAACTTAGAAGCATTAGCATAGTCTTTAGCTCCGATAGCCTTTTTAGCTTGGTCAATTTTTGCATTAACTGCATCAATCTTAGTCAAATCAAAGCCACATTGAGTACATTTCTTTGTGGCATTGTCATTTTTAGCACCACAACGTGGACAAGTAATTATTAATTGCTTGCCACATTTCTTGCAGACAGTAGCATTAGCTGGGTTCTCAGTTTTACATTGACCACAAACAATTGTGCTATCACCAAGTTTATATCCCATATATTTACAGTAATTCTGCAAATATACTGATGCTTGAGATAAATTTAATTTATCTTTATATTCTTCAAGTGCATCACTTAAAAGACTAGCTTTCATTTTAGGATTGATAACTCGCTGATTAATGCCAGCTGCATCATCAATTTCGGCATTGAACTTAGTATATCTAGTTAAGCGCAGGTAATTATCATATTTTTGTTTACTTACCTGATCTTTAAAGATTTCTTTAGCTTGTGCTGCAAGTGTCTGTTTAACGGAATCTAAGTCACTTTTTTCCCCTTTGTTCAGTAACTTCTGACGCAAATTATCAGCAGCTTGATACATCTGCTCAGCCGAAGATGACGGAGATAAATTAAAGAAAGCGTAGAAATTTGAAGTAGGCTGGCCTAAATCCTTAAAAGATTTTTGAATATTCTTAGCCAACTCTACCTCTAAAACAGCACCAATTTCTTCATTTTCTTGACTGTTTTTTAATTTATTAAACTTCTCCTTAATTTCTTCTTCAGTAAATCCATAAGGAACAAAGTCTCGCTTCAGTCTTTTTAAGTCACGCGGACTTAACTTATCTCCTTTGGAAACATAAAGTGCAAGTTTAGTATTTAATTCTGATTTTTTCTGATTTTTTATTTGTCTGGCATTATCCGCTTCCTGTGCTCTTTGAGCCGGATCAAGCATAACTTTCTTGATTTCTCCAACCATCTTAATGTAACGAGCAGCATCCTTCATAAACGGATTATTTGCCTGTGCAGACCATTCTTGCTTTTTCTTTTTAATAGCTGCTTGAATAGTTGCGTTATCATCTACAGGTGGATCAAAGGGTAATCCTAATAAGATATAGAAATTTTCTCTTTCCATGGTTCCATCTTCTTAAAGATTAATCGACACTTGAGTCATTACTTCTGCGGATAGCGTTAGATACTTCATCTTGAGACATTGCATTCTTAGTTTGGAATGTAGCATCAATCTTCTTACCAGTCATTGCTTCTTCAGCATGAACAGATAATAAACCTTCGTTATCCAACTTAAAGGTAACCTTAATTTCAGTAGTGTGAGGAGTATTAGGTGCTAATGTTAATTCAGCTTTACCTACTTCTTTACCCATATCCATATCAATTTGTTCATCTGATGATAAACTTTCATATACTTGTAAAAGTACTGTTTGTTGATTATCTTGCATAGGATAGAATGTTTGAGTATTGTTTGCTGGCAATTCGTCATTCTTTAAAATAATATTGGCAATCTTTTGTGTATTAGCATCAACATAAGTTACCATACCGAAACTACGGCTTGAAACATTGACGATCTTTTGTGCACCACCAAGCATTAAGTGACTTTCACCTGGTGTAGTAGTAATGTTAGCCTTCTTAGCTTCTTCAGCAATGTCTGACTTACCACTATCAATGTTTTCCTTTACTTCGTCGGCATCTTTACCAGTAGCATCAGCAATCTTTTGAATCATCTCATTGTACTTTTGCATATTGTTTGCGTAGATTGCCGCACCCTTAGCAACAGCTTCATCTGGGTCAAACATCTTAATGTCCATATTAAATTCTTGCTTTAATCTGTTGCGAACTTGTGGCATCTTTGAAGAACCACCAACAAGCAAAATTTCAGAAATGTCTGATTGCTTAACGCCCTTCTTTTCAGCTTCCTTGAAGATGTCCTTAGTGTAGTCGACAGTTCTATCAAGTAAGTCCTTAGTCTTAGCTTCGAAATCTTCACGAGTCAAAACAACACGAGCGTGATTACCATCATAGTTAACTGGAACTGGAGCTTTTGGCTTAGCTGAAAGCAACTTCTTTGCTCTTTCAGCTTGAACAGATAATTGTTGTAAAGTTTCTGGATCACTTAAGATTTCATCATCTGTACCGGTTTGTGCTTGGTATTCTCCTTGAAGGTACATTAAGATACGGTCGTCCCAATCCTTACCACCTAAGTTCTTATCACCACCGGTACAAATAACCTTAATTTGACCAGGTTTAATGTTAATAACAGTTACATCAAAAGTACCACCACCAAGGTCATAAACAAGAACATTCTTTTCTTGTTCAGCTTCAGTTACACCGTAGTCAATAGCTGCGGCTGTTGGTTCATTAATAATAGATAGAACATTCAACCCAGCAATCTTACCAGCTGTTTCGGTAGCTTTTCTTTCAGCAATACCAAAGTAGGCAGGACAAGTGATAACAACGTCTTTGATGTCTTCACCATCATCAAGCTTGCCTTCCATTGATAATTCATCTTTGGCATCGTTAACTAACTTCTTAAGAATATAACTTGATATATCTTCTGGCTTATAGTCAACATCATTAATGTTTAAGCTATAGTCTTCTTCACCCATGTGTCTCTTGATGAAACTAACAACTTGATTAGGGTAAAGTTCTGCACTTTCCTTTGCGATAGAACCAACGTGGACATCCTTAGGTGTTTCAAAGTGAACAACTGATGGAGTAGTCAATTCACCTTCTGAGTTCTTTAAAACAACTGGCTTATTATCTTCATCGATATAAGCAATACATGAATAGGTAGTACCTAAGTCAATACCAAAAATCTTTTTCATTCTTTTTTCCTCACTTTTTACAATTAGTTTAATAACTACACAGACATTATAATTTTAATTAATCTTCTTTGGAAGGTGATTTTTCAGGTTGATACTTATAAATATTTACATTCTCTCGGCGAAGAACCTGACCATTATCCTTTTCGTACCCTACAACGCCCTTAGAAGCTACTTTATTATTAAGCTCTTTCTTATCAGTAGTAACCTTACCAATTACACGTTGCTTCTTAGGATCAAATTCATCATCTTCAACAGTATATGGTTCAATCCCTTGTCTAAAAAGAATATCTTCTAATTCATCAGAAATACCTTGGAATTGATTTAGTAGTTTAATGTAATTTTCTTTTGTAGGTTCACTATCTTTATAAGCATCAATAACTTGTTTAGTATTATCACTTAGCAAAATAACATCCATAGCCATATCATCGATCATCTTATCAATAGAACCTTGTTGATACTTGACAAGCTCAGCATGCATCTTATCGAAAAGTTGATCTTTGTGCTTGTCATTTGCTATTTTCTGATTAAACAAGTCTTTTAATTCAGACATTTGTCTTGACAAGATTGTACCAACCGTTTCTTTTTTAACTTTTTTATTTGATGCTTCTGGTTTTGCCTCCTTTTTAGTAGTAGCTTTTTGTTCTTGAGAGTCTACTTGCTTACTTGTTGTATCTTTTTCTTCTTTATCCATATTTATACCTCTACTTTCTTGGTAATCCATTCTTTAAATCTTTCAAAGCTTGTTCTGGATCTTCCTTTAAATAAATCAAATAATTGTAAGCACCAATTTCTGTGAGATAAGTTTTTTCATAAATATCTTGAGCTGAATAACCTTCAACCTTATAGCAATCATTAGAAGGTACAAATTTATCATTTAATGCAAAATATTTGACTTCATTTAAAACATGAAAATCATACTTTAAATCATTCCATATATCCTTGGCATCAAATTTAGAAATGCTATACTTCTTTTGCAAGAAATTACATACATATTCTTCAGATGTTTGTATCACTTGTTTACTAATATTTATGGTTACATATCCCAAACTGTGCAATCTTTCAAGTACCTCTTGATAAAACTCATCAAATATTTTATTTTCGGACAATTCCTCATACATAATATCTACATTATTTCTATCTCCAACTTCATAAATTATCCATGCATCTTTTCTTTTATATACTCCTAAAAAATAACTAACCGGTCTGTACTCATCAATTACGATCTGATAGTCTTCTAGCTTTATACCATACTCATGCATTTTTTTTAAGAATTCATTTTTAAGCATATTTTTCTCCACTTCCATTATTTACTCGATTTAAAACTCCCAACTCTACTAAAGAGCCAACACTAAGCGGTGTATTGTATTGCGGTGCACCTCCTTCATATCCATGTAATGGTGCCGCTACCCCCATAACTCCATATTTACAATCTGTAATATTATAGGATTGTGCATCTTTTTGGAACTTTTTATATTTAGAAATATAGTTAGCTATAGTATATTTATCCAAAGTCTTATTGCCGGATACTTTTATTAACTCTTTCACTTGATTTAAACTTATTTGATTAATGAGTTTTTCTTTATGGTTTCTATCATTTTTATCTTCAGGATCCCACTTAATTTTAGAAGAAATATTATCTATGGTATCCATAACTTGTTTAAATTTTACCTTATTTAGTTCATACTCATGTACTGCCGAAGAATTTTCAATATAACCAACAGACAATTTAGCAAGTGGCGGTATATGCCCATCAGGATCGTTAGGATGATTTCTATCATATGTTAAATTAGAGCCCCATTCGGAACCTTGCCTCCAGAAATATATTGGCATTTTTTCTATATTTCCCGCTTCTGGTTCTGGCAAACCATTAATATTTTTGCAGAACTTTCGTGTATATAATCCTAAAGAGCCTCTTCCCCAATCTATATATTCATTCAATCCATTACTAAATAATACTTCATCATCCCCATTTTTATCTTTAATTGTAAATTTCTTTTTTAGCTCTTCATTATTTAATATATCTTTTTTAATTTCATCAATATTTTTTCCTCTTTGCATAGCATTATATATATATACTAATACTCCACTTTGCACAGTTTTATACAATCTATTTGTATCAATCATAGAAGCGGCTCTAGAATCTGCAAGCACATTTTCATCGTGTAACAAGCTACTGGATCTAGAACTCTTTCTCATTAATCCAAACATATTTCTTCTGTCTTCAATATCTGTTTTCAAAAACTTTTTTAAATCTTCTTTTGTTTTTACATTTTTTAAGTTTTCAAGATCTGTTAAATACATTAAATGATCGCATATATTTTCAGGCTTAGAATCTATTTTCTTTATATACTTCTCAAGATCTTTTTTTAACGTTCCCTTTAAGTTATTAAAGAGTGCCTGTGTATAAAACTTTATTTCACTTGTTTTTTTATTTTCTAACCGACTACAAAACTTATTTGCATATTCCCTAGCATCCCGTTCACTCGCTTGCCTTCTATAAGCCTTATAACTAATCGAAGCTTTAGGATGCCCCAGATCTGACTTAAGTTTTCTTGCTTTATCAGATGTAGAGTTATTTTGCCATGCATACCTCATTTCATGAGCCAATGTATCTATAGTTTCTATACCATCAGTCAAATGAGTTGTATTCAAATAAATAACATTATTCTTTGAGTCATACTTTCCATAAACTGAATCATCATTAGCATGATAAGTTTCTAATTTAGGCATTTCTTTAAGATCAAGATCTTTACCAATTACACTAGTAAGATTACCGATTACAGCCTCAATCTCATTCTTCTCTTTCTCAGATAACTTATCCCAATTGGCATTCTTAAAATCATTCAATCTCTGGATCTTTGCACGCAAATCATTAATATTAGTTTCTGATACTTTTATTTTTCGTTCGTCTCTGTACCTACGATTATTTTGGAATCTATTTGATGATCTACGTTGGCTATGTAATATATTTTGCAAAATTTCAAATGGTGCTTTTACAGCAGTAACTATCTTTCCTTTAATATCTCGTTTATTCGCTACTCTCAGTTCATTAATTCTTTCAAAATTTCTATGATTAGGAGTTTCTTTAGGACCAGACAATAGAAGTCGAGGAGCATCATTTTCAACTTCGTTTACTTCTTTATTCTTTTGATCTGCTGAAGGAACATCTTTTTGTCCTCGTTTAGTTTCCTTCACATTATCTACATTTGATGACTTTTTAGTTTCTTTTGCTTTATCTAAAGATTTTTTGTTTTTCTCTACATTATTTTTTGGTGTCTTAAATTTACTATCTTTTGCTTGTTCATCATCACCTGGATTTTTTTCTTTTTCTAATTTAGATGATGCTTTTTTATCAGTAGATTCAGTCGTATTTATATCTTTAGATTTTCCAGATACATTTTTCTTCTCTACGTTTTCCTTTTCTTTTGCTTGATCTACATTATCTTCGGGCTTTTTCGAATCTTCCGATGCTTCTTTATTAGGTATCTTTTCTACCCGTGTTTCTTTTTGTGAATCTTTTGATTCAAGATTTCTTTCAATTTGGTTTTGTCGAGTATTCTCCGCCTCTTGTTTCTTGGAGACTTCTTCTACACTATTAGCCTTAGATTTTTCTGTTGATTTATCCAGATTCTTATGTTTAGCGTCAGATTTTTTGTCTTTATCAGGATCTTCCTTTTCTTTTTGATCTTCTAACTCTTTCTTCTTTTCTGCTTCTGATTCTTGAATCTCACCTAAATCTTTAGGATCTTGAGTATCCTCATCCTTTTCTACATTCTTTTGCTCTTCCGGATGAATATCTTTATATTCTGGAGTAACCTGAATATCGCCATCGTCACCAGAATCATCACCAGTATCGCTATTATTTGCCTTCTTCTTTGCTTGTTTCTTATCTACTGATTCTTGTTCATTATTTTTTTCATCTGATTCAGAAGTTTCATTTACTTTATAAGCTGAGCCATCTACAGCATCTTGAGCTGATTTATTAGGATTATCTACTTGTGCATTATCATTCTTATTTTCTAAATTAGCTTCTGATTCTTTATTATTAACGTCATTCTTTTCCGCATTATTTGTTTTTTTATTTTCATTAGAATCATTATCTAAATTCTTTTGAGAATCAGGATTATTTACATCACCATCAGAGTTATCTTCAGTATTTTGTTCTACTTGTTTTTTCTCTGATTGTTTTTCTACATCAGAGTCATTCGTCTCTTTTTCAGAAGCTTCATTAACCCTATCAGCTTTTGACTCGTTAGTTTCTTCATTAGAAATATCTGACTTATTATCAATATTCTTATCATTTAAATTATCTGAATCTTCATTTTTAGTTTCATCTTTTTCGTCAGATACCTCTACATTTTCTTTATTTGGATGAATATCTTCTTCTCTTGGATGAGTCGATGCATCTCCACTATCACCAGAACCACCTTCTGTTCCGTCATCTTTCTTCTTTTTTTCAAGGTCATCTTCTGAAGTCTCATCTGCTTTATCTACATCTTGAGTATCAGTTCTTTCTTCTGGATGTTCTTTTACTTCATCTTTTTCTGAAGTTTGTTCATTTGTCGCATCTGATGACTCATTTTCTTCAGATGTTTCTACTTCTTTTTTATCTGGATGAATATCTTCTTCTCTCGGATGAGTCGATGCGTCTCCGCTATCACTAGAGTCGCCTTCCGTTCCGTTATCTTTCTTCTTTTTTTCAAGGTCATCTTCTGAAGTCTCATCTGCTTTATTCACATCTTGAGTATTAGATTCTTCTGGTTGATCTTTTACTTCATCTTTTTCTGAAGTTTGTTCATTTGCTGCATCTGATGATTCATCTTCATCTAGATTTTCTTCTGGTTTGCCATTATTTTCTGAAGCATCAGCAGGGAAATCTGTTTGTTTGGCGTTATCCGGATCATCTTCTTCAAATGCTTCTACTTCTTCCTTATCTGGATGAATATCTTCTTCTCTCGGATGAGTCGATGCATCTCCACTATCACCAGAATCGCCTTCTGTTCCGTTATCTTTCTTCTTTTCAGGGTCATCCTCTGAAGTCTCATCTGCTTCATCTACATCCTGAATATCAGATTTTTCCGCATCTGCTTTAGAGACATCATCATTGTCTTCCATATCTGAAGTGTCTAATTGATCTTCAGTAGATTCATTAGTTTCATTGCTATCATCAGACACATTCTCTGGCGTATCGTCTGGTGCATCTGTATCAATATCCTCGGGACTATCTGATCCATTTACTTCAGTACTTGAAGCATCAGATGCATTGTCATTAGTTTCATCTAAATTATCTGAATCGTCTTCTTGAGTTTCTTTTGTTTCCTCGTCTGACTCATCTGTATCATTCAACTGAGGATTAATATCTTGTTCCCTTGGACGAGTCGAAGCATCACCATTTTCTCCAGAATCATCACTATTTTTCTTTTCAGTATTATCTATTGTTGAATCATCATTTTCTGGATTTTTCTCCTCTTGATCAATTTCAGACGATTCATTAGGCGTATCCGTTTCTTCATCTAGTTCATCATCGGCTACAGTTTCGTCCGGCTCGTCTGGAACCTCTTGATCAGTTTCAGGAGTTTCGTCCGGTGTATCTTCTGTTTCTTCATCTAGATCATCATCGGCTGAAGCT
>NZ_JAEHNT010000022.1:0-4896 GCF_016742815.1 Lactobacillus sp. A27 | reverse complement strand
GGCTGATGTAACTTCAGTTAAGCATATCCCTTCAGCGCTGGCTTTACGTCAGCGCCCCAGCGTTCCAAATGAAAGAGCAACCGTTGGTACAACAACTGAGACCTTTAATGTTTTGCGTTTGATTTTTTCACGGCTTGGTTCGCCTGTTTGTCCCAACGGTCATAGAGTCGCACCGAGTCTAGCAATTGCCGAAGCAATGTCCAAGCCTGGCGAAGAAATGGGACGGATTACCTGCCAAACCTGTGGTGTTAAGTTTTATGTTCCAAGTGCAGAAGAGTTCGCCTTCAATTCAGATGGAGCATGTACTGAATGCGGCGGTACAGGGAAGGTGCGTCAACTTGATGAAAATAAGTTGATTGCTGATGAAAATCTGTCCATCGAAGACGGCGCGGTTGCTTCGTGGTCATTGCCAGGACGTAATTTTATGCCAAGCGTTGCCCAGCATGCAGGAGTGCGCATTAATGTTCCATTTAAGGATTTAACTAAAAAAGAAAAAGACTTTGTCTTGAACGGTCCAGAAAAGAAATACAAGATGGACTTCTTATCCGGTACTGGTCGAGTTTTTCACGACTTCAATGCTCTTTATGAAAATGCGCACCAGGCAGTCCTGCGTTCAGCAAAGAGTAGCAAGAGTGAACGAGCACAAAAAAGAATTGCGGAATTCTTTACTTATTCAACTTGTCCAGTCTGTCATGGTACTAGACTTCGTCCTGAGCTACTTAAGCAGTTGGTTAATGGTAAAAATATTGATGAAGTCGAACATATGCAATTGGGTGACTTGCCAGCTTGGAGTAAGGAAGTTTTAGCTAAGTTACCAGAAGAAATGCATCAGATGGCTTCTTCATTGATTAAAGAATTCATCAATAATTTGCAGCCGCTACTTGATTTAGGGTTGGACTACTTAGCCATGGCACGTGCCGGAAATACGCTTTCAACTGGTGAGTTACAGAGAATCCAATTGGCTCGGACTCTGAGAACAGAAACCACCGGTGTTCTTTATGTATTAGACGAACCTTCTATCGGTCTTCATCCGGCTAATGTCGATGGTTTGATTAAAGTTTTACGTAAACTTGTTGCACAAGGCAATTCATTGGTCGTAGTTGATCACAATGTCGACATTATTAAGGCAGCCGATGAGATTATCGAAATCGGACCAGGATCTGGTGACCAGGGTGGGCAAATTTTAGCTCAAGGGACACCGCAAGAACTTGAAAACAATAAAAAGTCTTTGATTGCTCCATACTTAAATGGAACAGCTGATTTAATGGCAAGAAAAACGACTGATAAGATTAACCCTGATCAAATCAAATTTGAAGTGGAGCATTATTTCAACTTGCATGATATTAAAGCAGGAATTCCGATTAATCAAATTACTGCAGTAACTGGCTTTTCTGGAGCGGGTAAGACCAGTTTGATTTTAGATTCTTTAGTTCCGGCTATTGAGGCACAAGCTAAGGGTGAAAAGTTACCGAAACAAATTAAGAAATTCGTTTCACCTGTCCATAATGTAGTTAGTGTTGATGCGACACCGATTGGCAAGAGTACCCGTTCAACGGTTGCTACTTATACTTCAATCATGGATAATTTGCGTAAGCTTTTTGCTCATCAGCCGTTAGCAAAAGAAAAGCATTACACGCCAAGTTACTTCTCCTATAACAATAAAGAAGGTGCATGTCCTACTTGTGGTGGAACTGGAATTGTTACATTAGATATTCAATTTTTACCAGATATGCAGCAGACATGTCCAACTTGTCATGGTGAGCGTTACAATCCGAGAATTCAGCAAGTTAAGTGGCATGAGATGTCGATTGTTGATATGCTTAATTTGGATATTAATGAAGCCTTGCCTGTGTTTAAAAAGGTACCAAAGATCGAACGTGAATTAAAGTTACTCAAAGAAGTAGGGTTGGATTACCTGCATTTAGGTGAAAGTACACCAACCTTATCTGGTGGTGAAGCCCAGAGGTTGAAGCTAGTAACTCACTTGAGTCATAAGCAAGATGATACTTTATTTGTCTTCGATGAACCAACGATCGGTTTGCATCCCTTAGATGTGAAGGTTTTGGTAACCGTGATGCAAAAATTACTTGATCAAGGTGCAACCATTATCACGATCACACATGATTTGAATTTGATTGTAAACAGTGATTATATTTTGGATCTTGGACCACGCGGCGGTAAAGCTGGTGGTAGAATCGTGGCTGAAGGGATGCCGCGAGAATTGGTTAAGAATCCTGACAGTTTGACTACACAGTATTTAGCTGATTATTGGAAACAATTTGAATAGATAAAAAAACGAGTCTTTTTTGGGACTCGCTTTTGTGTAGAGAGAATGGGTTTACTGTTTTTCTTCTTTAGCACATTCCATAATTAATGATGCATTTCTTTTAAGGATTTCTATGTTGTTCTTTGTTTCTGAATAAGTAAAGTTATAATTATAAACTTCCTTATAGTCAGGAAGAGTGTAGCGGGCTTCCTTGAAGCCATAATCGGTTGGTTTTTCAAAATGTACATAAATTTTAATACCGTCTTTTTGGGATGGATCGGGAATTATTTGAGAATACGTAATTGATAATTCGCCTGGGAATTCAGCGTATGGATATAACATAAAAATCACTCCTCATGGATCTTTATTATTGTAGCAAAGAAATTGTCTGTATAGTAAATAGCTGATTATTGGAAAGAATTTGAATGGAAAATTAAAAACGTGTCCTTTGCAGACTCGTTTTTGTGTATGAAGAGATAATTCACGTGTGCCAATGCATTGGGATGGATAGTCAATATGCTGGCTTTAGTGATGTAAAGCCATGGCTGATGCCAACTGATCAAAATCAAGTTAATGTAGAGAAAGAACTAGCAAGTGGCGAAATTTTTGACTATTATCAAAAACTAATTAAGTTGCGTAAGAATGAAAAGTTAATTTCTTATGGGCATATTAAGATGTTCTTGAAGGATCATCCACAAGTTTTTGCATATGAACGCTTCTTAGATAACAGTGATAAAAAATTAGTAGTCTTTACTAACTTCTATGGCAAGGAATGTCAGGCTAAATTACCTAAAGAATATGTTAATAAGAACTATCAAGTTTTAATTAGCAATTATGAACATAACAGTAACCAATTTAAACAAGAGATCATCTTAAAGCCGTATGAGGCTTTAGCAGTTGTGATTTAGATAAGATAATAAAAAAGAATTGATAATCATAGTTAATTTGTGATTATCAATTCTTTTTATTTTGTTGATTTTTTATTTGTAGCAATTCGGGTCTGCGTGCTAATTCAATATAAGGGCGATTATTTTCTACAGCTATCCCTTCGGTTTCGCGCAAGGTATGAAATTGGTAGTGTTGTATGAGTTTTCCTGGATGGGTAATTATGAATAAATTATCATTAAAAGCTAGGTAAAACTTAGAATGACTAGAGGTAAAGCTTTGCAGAGGTGAATTGTTTTTTACAAAATCAGATTGAGTTGCTCCGATTTCTGTTGGCATCCATGTATTTCCGTTTCGACTTAATTTCCAGTATTCATATAATCCTTTGCTGGCATTATGAAAAGTAGCGTACATTAAGTGACTATTAATAAAGCAAGCGTTATGAAAATAGCGTGGATAATAGCTAGAACGATTCCATACTTTTATAGTCCAAAGATGGTTAATTTGGTAGTTTTTTCTAGAAATTTGAAAAATTTCTTCGGATTTATCGGGATTAGCTTCTTTGTTGCTGCTAGCCAGTACATAAATATATTTTTTAGTCATGCCGATAGATTGTCCGTGCCCCAGCTTCATATATGGAGATACTGCAATATTGCGTGATGTGTTTTTAAATTCTCGCCACTTCATAGTAAGTAAATTTTGTGATTTAAGTGGATCAGACAAATGATTGAGATTATAAGTAACTAGATGTCCCCATTCAACGTTAGGCTCACTGAAATATGAAACAGTTAATTGATTTTGTTTAAGGCTGATCCCTTGAGGAATAACTCCTATTTGATTAAGAGGAGTAGGTTGGGGCGTTAATGAATGAAAACGAGGTTGGTAAAATTGGGTTATCATCAAATTATGCTTATTATCATAATATCTATTAATTTTGGTTTCAGGCTGATAATTATTTTCGGGATTCCAATTTGGAGAAGAAGATTTAGAACTACCAGAGAATGTTTTTACTAAAGAAGGTCCAGCAATAGCAGTTCTGTTTGCGACAGTAATGCCTTCGTTTAAATTAGGTCTAACATGAACGTTGATTGTTGTTTTTAAATGATGGTATTTTAATTTAATTGTAAATTTACCAGGAGTTGTAGAATTAAAAAAATTTTGGGATGTAGATACTTTTTTAGGATCGATTAAGGTGCCGTGCTTGTCTGCAATATAAGAAATTGCATCCCTCACTGGGAAAGAGGAATAGGGATTACGAGTTAAAGATACATGCTTTGCCGCAAGTAGTTTGCTACGTAAAAAGAATTTTTCATTAACCCAACCAATTTGTCTACCGTTGACTGTTAATTGATAAAAACGCCCTTGCTTGGTTTGCGCTGATTTAAGAGATTGAAGCAAACCGTTCCTGAAATCCTTGGTAGAAGTGAAAGCATTGATACCACCGTCTTTAGAAATATTGCGATAAATTGGAAAATCATGGAGTCCAGCCAATTTAGTTTGAACATTAGTGTAAGTAGTTACTGGTGCAGGCTTTAACACGATAGATCCGTTTTTTAACGGATTAATTTTTAAAGGTAAATAAAAATATAGAATGAATAAAATTAATATCGGTAAAATTATAAAATATAAAAACTTTTTCATGATATTTATATTATCTACTAGAAACTGTCAAATCTTTTGTGTAAATAGTTCTTTCTCGTAAATTGATTTTTTAATTATTTATTTAATCAAAGTAGGATTCTAAG
>NZ_JAEHNT010000125.1:173-23648 GCF_016742815.1 Lactobacillus sp. A27 | reverse complement strand
TTCTTAACCTCCATTAAATTGATGAGATTAGAATACCTGAAAAATACGGACTAAAAAAGATACTCGGTTATATGACGCTTACGTATAAAAATGAAAAAATATGTAGTAATTAGGCTTTAGAAAAGAGAACGATTAGTATGTTGTCACCTAAGTTGCCGCAATTGATTGGCGAGCAATGTCGTATTTTGTATTTACCTGAAGATAGTAACCAAGTAGTACTGGGAGTAGCTGGAAGTGGAAAATCTGTTGAAGCTGCATATCGGGCTATTTGGATTAGTAAAAGATATCCTAATGAAAAAGTATTAGTTTTATCTGTTAATAAGGATGTTAACGATGTACTAAAGAAAACAATTGAAAAATATCCGGATACAGATAATGTTGAAGTAAATACCATATATAGTTATTTCAAAAAGATAGTAGATAATTATCTTCAACCTGATGATAATTTATCTAATTTATTGGTGAAATATAGAAAAGATAGATCAACAGATGAAATTGATTTACAAGAGATAATTAGTAATTTATCTGCAATTAGAGTTCAAGATGATAAAAGGCTAATTAAGGATTTAATAGCAGAGGAGCGTCAAAAATTCCCTGATAGTACTTTATGGTCGAAGGATGATGTAGATACTTTTATTGAAGATGAAATTTATTGGATGCAAGAAAATTACGTTAAAAATAAAGATGAGTATCTATCAATTACTAGAGTGGGTCGAGGTAATCAGAGAATTTCTAAACAGCAGCGTGAGACAATGTTTGAAATTTTTAAAGATTATAATATGAAACGTATGAAGGAAAATAAAAAATTCTTCAACTTTAATGATATTTATTCACTTGCTATCAAATATTGTCAGGTACCAGAAGAAGAAAGACCAAAATATATAATTATTGATGAAGTTCAAGATATTTCACCAGTGATGTTTAAAGCACTTTCTAAAATTATAAAGAGCGATGGCCTTTGGAGCGTATTTGGTGATACCTCACAAAATATTTTTGGTCAAAGAATTTCATGGGCATCGTTAGGCTTGGATAATATTCGGAAGCAATACCGGTTAGAGCGGAATTATCGTAATACCAAACAAATCGGAGAATTAGCCAAAGCTATGCTAGATACTGATCTGTTTGAAAAAGATGATAATTTCATTGAGCCATCAACTTCTGCTTTTGAAGGAGAAAAACCATATTTATGTCACTTAGTTGATGATAATTATAGTGGCTTAATTTCCGCATTAAAATTAAGTCTTGAAAATCATGAGTCAACTGCCGTTATTTTAATGAATCCTCGTGATGAAAAGGTACCACTAATCAAATTACTAGCAGATAATGATATTCACTGGACTAGCAACATCGATGATTATGATCCGGAGAATGATTTATTTGTAGATAATATCAATAGAATTAAAGGCTTGGAATTTGATACTGTCTTTGTATTATGTATCGATGATATTCAGCCTAATATGGATTTAAGTCGAGAAGAGTATGATGATATTTATGCTAATCCTGATAACCAAAGGATTTTAGCTAAAACTATTTATGTTGCAGCTACTCGTGCTCGTAAAAAGTTAGTATTAATTTATAAAAATAATCCATTAGATTTTATACTTAAGTCAGATTTGATTACAACAGTAGGTAGATGATTAGAATGAATAAATTTCAAGATGAAATCCAAAGAAGAGGAATTACACGTTTATGTCACTTTACTAAATCCAGCAATTTACCTTTCATTTTAGGTGATGGCAAATTTGAAAAGAATGGAATTCTTTCAACTGATTATATTAGACAGTCAGATTACTTAGAGGAATTAGATAAGCAGAGATTAGATGGACATACGAACTATGTAAGTTGCTCTATTCAGCGGCCTAATTCAAAATATATGCGTTTTAGAGAGGAACATTCGAAAGATGATCTTTTTAATCAATGGGTAGTCTTATGTATTGATCCGTCTGTAATTGATGATACGAGTTTATTTTCACCAGTTAATGCTGCTACTGCAAGTGGTAAAAATGTGAAATCCGGTTTTGATGCATTTGAAAATATGTTTGCAGATCCGATTAGTTTTGTTAGATACAATAAGCTTCAAGAAGAAGATCGTGCTTCGGATTTGCCTTTAAATTTGACGACTGATAGTCAAGCCGAAGTTTTAATTAAGGATAGAATTCCGAAAGATAAAATTACTGACATAGTTTTTCCAGCTGACACTTATGAGGTTGAAAAATTAAGATTAAGTTTTTGTATTGGAGATTTAAAGGATTTAGGAATTAATATTAAGAGAATGGAAGTAAATAATGGCTACTAGACCAGTTTTTTATGTAAATGAAAAAAATGATTTTTCACAAATCGATATTAACTTTAAATGGAATGCTGGTTTTTCAAAAGTTCAAACTCATAAAAATATTAATGCAATTCATACTACTTTTTTAAAGCAATATCCAGATGCAAAAATATTAGAGGTATCTTCAGCGGCAACCGATCCAGATGCTATAAAGGCAAGTGCGTTTAATTTGCCAGTGCGAACCACACATGGAGTTTTTACAGTGGAACAAGCTTTTCAAGCAGGTAAATTTTTCAAGGAAAATGGTAGTCAAAATAATTTACTAAATTATTCGCCACAACAAGCAAAGCAAATAATTAAAAAAATCAATACTAATGATCAATTAGTCGGGTTTGAGGAATTTGGTAGTAAATTTCCGTTAGAACCTAAAACTTATTTTTACAATTGGATTTATATAAATGCACTAACACAGAAGCAAAATAGAAATATTAGTGAAAAAATTCTACAATATAATGCTTTTACTGATATTTATTTCAATCCTGATAAATCATTTAATTGTCAGGCTCAGGCTTGCAGCATTTTTGTATCCTTAGTTAGACAAATGAAATTAAAAGAGGCTTTAAAGTCTAAGGATAATTTTCTAGAACATGTTTATGGGATAAAAAAGAATGGAAAGAAAAAATAATGACATCAAAATCGGACTGGAAAAGTAAATCTACTTTGATCAGTTTAATAATTCTTATCATAGCAATTGTAGCCATGGCATTTATTAATGTTAAATATGAGCGATATCGACAAAACAAAGTTAATAATAATCCACTTTCCTCACAAAGAATTGTATTTGAAAGATTTGGAGTTAATGATATTGATATTAGTAATACTACATATTCTCAGTTAATTAAAAGAGTTGATACTGTAATGGCAAGAAATGATCGCCTCTCTAAAGCTGATGTTCATAAAATTATTAAATATCAAATTTACGTAGAGGGATCAAAGAAGAACTTAGAAAAAGATATGGGTAAGACAAAGGTTGATAAGTTATTGAAGGATATGAACAAAATTGAAGAAAGAGAAAATATAACTAAAATACATTCTGATTCTAAGTTAAAGAAAGGGAGCAAGGTAACAATATCTATCAATTTGCCCCAAGAAATTATTCAAAAATATCATATTGATACTACTCCACGTAAAATAACAGTTTCAAAAATTATTAATGGAAAAAAGTTTATTTTGGATAGGTAAAAAATGAAGAAAATAAAAATCTTTTTAAATATTGCAACAGTCATTGTAATCCTAATTGGGCTTTTTTCCTTGAATTCAATTCATCGACAAAATATGCAGTCTGTAGATGCACACGGAGAAGACATTAGTCGAGTTGGATATAAGGCCACAACTGATCAAGTATCTGATTTAAAGGAATATGGCACCTTAAGATATAATGAAACTGTTTTACCGAAACATGATTCTTATAATGTTTATGTCAATGGAAATAGAGAGTTTAATCGAAAAGTTCGTGATGCACTGAGTGAATGGTTTTATAAACACTATCATATAGTAAATAATCCAAATAAAGCTCAGATAATTATAGATGAGAAGGAATACAATAGAGAGAACGCTGGCGTAGAGTGGACCAAAGTTGCCTCTGATGGTTGCATAGCTACACAAGCAAGAATTAATATTTATGCACAATCGATAAAAGATGATGACTCAAATATGGTTAGAGTTATCGAACATGAGATTGGTCATGCCTTAGGACTTGATCATACTAAAGATAAAGGATCTGTAATGTATCCTAATGACGAATATTATGATAAAGCTGATATTACTTTAAAGAACTTTAGTCAAGCAAGTAAAAACTTTGCTAATGTAGCATACGCTCAGTGATTTTTGTAATATAAAAATTAACACCAGCTATTATAGCTGGTGTTTTTGTGTAGAGATTAATTGGCTAACTGCTTTAGAATATTCTGATCATTATATATTAAATTGTCAAGATATTGTTCAAGAATGGCATTACCGATATCACTACGTGGTACTTCTTTTATATTTTTAATATTTGGATTATCCCAAGTAGCGAAGACACGTTTATTAGAACTGTCATTACTAATTAATCGATTTATTTCTGCGATACTATTAATACACTCGTTATGAATATTGTGACGCTTTTCATCTAACTGATGGAACGTTTGCTGATATTCTTCTCTACTTTTTTCGGCTTTCCAAGTGATTTTTTTATCGTTGAAACGCAATACTATTTGACCATATTGTTTAAAGTTGCTTAAACATCTGTTTGGCAAGTCAGATACTATTTCATCAGTGTCATTTAGATATGGCTCAATAGCCTTTAAATCGAATTTTACAATTACTGCCATTTCCTTTTTAAGTGCTTTTTTTATTTCACTCTGAACATTCTGATTATATGTGTCAATAATAGTATTTAGATTAGCATCGTCTTCTAATATCTTTACTTCTTTTAAGAGTTGACCTACCTTTAGAATATCGGTTTTAAGGTCATTGCTATTATTAATGTTTAACATTAAACGGTCTGCTTGTTCTAATTTCTCGATGTCTTTACTAGTCATAGTAATATTTGGCTCCTTTCAGTTTATCTAATAGCTATTATAAACTATGTAGTTAAGTGCTTTTATTATTTTATTGAATATAGTTTATAATAATATGTATAAGCTGATATAAAGATAACGGGTAAGAGATATGAATACAAAAGAAAATATATTAAATTCATGGATTCTAATGGAGCAATTATCTGAAGGTGATGTAAATACTAAACGTGGCGATAAAAATGCAGCTAATAAGTTTGATCCCACAAAAGCTAAAACACATGGCTATTACGGATATTTTCGTTGGATGATTAATCGCAAATTTAAAGATAGTCTGACTAAAAAGAGTGCAAATCCAGGATTGATTTTTTATATTGATACTTTTAAGTTTCAACGAGTTATAGATATAATCGTTCAAAAATATCATTTAAAAAATTTACAGGATGAAGTTAATAACAAACAAACTAAGTTTGGATTTTCTATTGCTTTTGATAAGAACTTACATTTGTTGGAAGATCAGACTTTTGTCACAATGAGTGATTATTTACTTAATAAAAGAGAACTAATTAATGATCCTGATAAATTTAAAAAGTTTGAAGATCAAATAAAAGATGATTTAAATGAACTTTTCGATTTTCAAGAACAGGACTTAAGCGAAAAAGACTTTGAATCTCACTTTAATGAAGCTTTCGCAAAATTAGTAAAAAAATATCAAATTAGTAAAGAAACGAGTTATTGGTCAATTGTTAATAAGATTGATTCGGATGATGTTAATTTACATTCATTTTTTATTGATGACTTAAACTGGGCTAAAAAGGGAAAATCCGCTCATCTTGATCGCTATTTGCATGGATTAGATCCGGCTCAACGAATTAATCTTGATCCAACGGAAAATATTGCTGCTTTTGATAAAATTCTGCAGCCTAAGAATTATCCAATGGGTCACTTTTTATCTAAATTTCCAGCATCTTTGATGCAACAAGTGGCTATTAATTTAGCTCTAAATGATAAGAATGATATTAGAACTGTTAACGGGCCTCCAGGTACTGGAAAGACTACTTTATTAAAAGATATATTTGCTGAATTATTAGTTAGACAAGCAAAAGAAATTTGCGATCTTGATAAAAAGAACGTTTATTCACGAAAAGATAGTGAAATTGGTCAAACAAAGTTACCTGATCAAATAGCTGATAAAAATATTGTGGTAGCTTCTTCTAATAATGGTGCTGTTCAAAATATTGTAGATGAATTACCGCAAATCCCTGATGAGGGAGATATCTTTAAAGAACCTGTAGAAGAATTAATGAATATTCATTATTTTGATGATATTGCTAACGCTAATTTGGAGAAACCAAAATATTGGGGACTTTTTTCACTTGAAGGTGGCCGTAAAGAAAATATGAATAATATCATCAATAAGATAAAGCAGATGATTGAATACTTGCAAGACGAAGATTTTCAACCAGACCTAGATGCTTATGATGATTTTATGAAACAGTATAATCTTGTTAAAACTAGAAGAGATAAATTGCAGTATTATGCCGATTCTTTAGGTCAATTACAAAAATGGCGTGAAAAAGTTAAAGAATATAAGATAACAACCAGAGCAAATGGTGAGATTATTTTTTCAAAATTAACACCAGCTCTTCAAGAAATTACAGAAGAGATTAGTTCTAAGCAGAAAGAGTATCAAGAGGTAGCTTCGTCAATACAAGTTACAAGATTAAGAGACCGGCTTTTTAATAAAGAAAAGGTAATTGAAAATCAAAAAAATAATGAAAGACTATCACAGTTAAAACGTGAACTGGGAGAGAAGAATCTCAAGAAAAAAGAATTAGAAAACAAAATAAATCAGTTGCAAGAAGAGTCATATGATTATGCTCAAATGACAAATAATAGAAATTCAAAGAAAATTTCAATTCCAAATTATCAACGTGATTTTTCAAATAGAGATGTATATGATCACTTTGAAGAAGAAACTTATTGGTATAACTCAGATGATTTACAAGAAGAATCTAAATTATTTGTTCTTGCGCTACGAGTAAGAAAACAATTCCTTTATGAAAACAGTAGGTCATTAAAAATGGCTATATTTAATTGGAATAATCAAGATAAAAAAGTAAAAGAAAATCAACAAGAGTTAACTTTGGCCTCTTGGCAATGGATTAATTTTGCAATTCCAATTATTAGTACCACATTCGCTAGTTTTCATCGAATGTTTAAAAATTTACCAGCTGATTTTATAGCAAATCTGTTTATTGATGAAGCAGGGCAAGCAGTTCCACAGGCGGTGGTAGGTCCACTTCTTCGTAGTAAAAAAGTGATGGCAGTAGGAGATCCAGCGCAAATTAAGCCTGTTAATACCCTGGATTCAAAAGTGATTTCACTTATTGGCGACCGTATTTTTAAAGTAAGTGAAAAATACGTTTCTGGGGATGCATCGGTTCAAACAATTATGGATCAAGCTAGTCAATATGGCTATTACAAAGATAAAGAACATGAGAATTGGATCGGTATACCGCTTTGGGTTCACAGACGTTGCCTAAATCCAATGTTCAATATTTCTAATGCGATTTCTTATAATAACAAAATGGTTTTACCAAGTAATGTTAAGGCAAAAGAAGCCAAGGGTGGTATGTCCGAAAAGAGACAAGGCAAAATTGGTGCCGGAAACTGGATGGATGTAAAGGGTGTATCAAAGGATAAATTTGTAGAAAAACAGGCAGAAGTGTTAAAGGATTCGATTCAAAAGATTGTAAAGGAATCTGATAATTCATTTACGATGGATGATATTTTTGTTATCACTCCTTTTAAGAACGTTGCTCGTCATTTGAGTAAAGAACTAAAAGATATTGGTTTTACTAAATATGAAAATGGTAAGCCATCAAATATTGGAACGGTTCATACTTTTCAAGGTAAAGAAAATAAAGTCGTTTTCCTTGTCTTGGGTACTTCTGATAAAGAAAAAGGTGCTGCAAGTTGGGCGGTAAGTGAGCCTAATATCATAAATGTTGCAGCTACCAGAGCAAAGGTTTGGTTCTTTATTATCGGTGATAAAAAGTTGTATCAATCAATTGGATCAGAGACGATTAGTAAGACAATAAAAGCTATTGATGATTACAACCGAAAAGTAGATTCGAAGAATAAATAATCTTTTGGTTATATATTGTTAATTTGACATTTAGGTCTAAAATATTAGTGAAATATTCTATAACACGATATTGTAAAGTGATTGAGGTTAAAATATGACAGCAGAGATTGGAATTATAAATCAACGTGGTTTGGCCTTAGCAGCTGACAGCGCAGTAACTTTAGGAACAAATTTGACTTTAAATAATGCCACTAAGGTATTTTCTTTAGGCGACAATCATTATATTGGTATGATGATTTATGGAAATGCAGAATTTATGGGAATTCCTTGGGAAGTTTTAATTAAAGCTTTTAAGGAAATACAAGCTAAGAAAAGGCCCTTAGATAGTGTTCCTGATTATATTAATAGTTTTTTTGATTTTATAATAAGTCAGGATATTTTTACTAAACAAAGCTATGAGAATTATGTTGCCAGTTATTGTTACCAATTTATACAACAGAAATTAAGCAATATAAGAAGTGTAGATGATGTAGAAGATGCTTTATGGCAAGCTCAACATGCTTTGAAAAAAGAGCAGAAGTTAATAAATGTAGATGATAATACTTTTTCAAAAACATATGGTGATTTAGTACTACAAATCTTTCAATCTGAGTTAGGTAATTTAGATCAAAAATTGTTAGACTTAATCTTAAAAGTTATGTCTGCTTATATTTCTTCTGATGTTCAATCTATTGACTATAACACTGGATTGGTTGTTGCAGGTTATGGTAAAGATGAGTTGTTCCCTTCAATTTATCAATTATCAGTAGATGGCTTTATATTTAATCAATTTAAGTATGTAAATGAATCTATATGGAACACAGATCCAATGAAGACTAATTATACAGCTGCTATTGCACCATTTGCCCAGCAGGAAATGATAATGCTACTGCTAAACGGAATAGATCCATATTTAAACGATTTACGTGAGAGACAATTGAAATCAATCAAAGAAAAAGTTATAGCACAATACGGTAATGATGATAATGATCATCTTGATAGTCTATTTTCTCGTGCAGAAAAAGAGTTTGATAAAGAATGCGAGTCAGACTACAGAGGACCTATTTTAAGTATGCTAGCTAATTTATCATTAGGAGAATTGGCTAATATGGCAGAAACTATGGTTAGTCTTACTTCGTTTAAACGTAAGTATACTGGCTCTGTTCGTACAGTTGGAGGTCCTGTAGATGTATTAACCATTTCTCGAGATGATGGTGTGGTTTGGGTGAGAAAAAAGGATGAATTAAAGGACATAGATTAATAAAGAATTAAGACCATACTTCGGCTAAATACCGTGATTATGGCCTTTTTTTGCCTAAAGTCAAAAGTTAATAATAGCTACTGATTTTATTTAATTTAGAATAAAAGAGGTATTTTAAAATGAAAAAAATAAAAATAGGAATAAGATTATCGTAACTGTTGTTGCTTGCTTAAGCGCAATGCTTTTTGCAATTGTTGTTTACTTTGGAACTGGTTCAGTTCAAAGAACTGCTCAAGAAGAAGCAAGACAACCCCGCATTATGAAACGTCACGCAAAATTGAAATTAACTAAATCCCAAAAGAGCAAAGCAATCTGGCCTAATAAAGAAGGCGAATATGCTATTTATGTTGACCCAACTTGTCATAAAGACACTAAGACTGCTACTGTCTTAGTACAGAGACAATGGAGGAGCGATGGTTACATGCCAATTGAAGAACGCGTAAGCAAAGAAAAAGATAAAGAAGGCATCATGGGCGAAACTTATCGCGCAGATACTGAATGGCCCGACAAACACGCTACTATTAAGATAGACTATCAATATATTAAAAAAGTTGGTAATTATGATGATATGGTAACTACTATCACCCATGAACTTGGTCATGGATTTGGCTTAGGCCACAACAAGGACAAAAATTCGCTTATGTCAGCATATGATGACTCAGACCATCGACAGACTTTGCCAGCCAAGGATATTCAAAAGGCAAGAGGTATCTATTTAGCCCTTGAACACTACGAACTTAAATAAAAAACCACCAAGTAATATGACAGGTTTAGTAAGCATTTATAAATTAGAAAGTGTGAAATATTGTGTCTCAAATTAAGCCAAAATCATTACGTCTTGATTTTGAAAATATTGACTGGTGTAAAATTCCTATAAAAATGGTAACTGATTTAAAAATTTATAATATTCATCATGAGGAATTTGTTAGTTATCCAGAGTCAAATGATTATGCATCTAGAAATATTCATGCAATTGCCGATAATGTGCAAATTAAACTCGATATAAATATGATCGAAAAAGCTAAATTATCAACCAATTATGGTATTCCGATTATTGAGTGCATCAGAGGAGGACATGATATTTATTATGTAGCCTTAGTCGATGAAAATAATAAAGAATATGTTTATGAAGTTGATTGGAATGGGCAATATAGTAATAAAAATGAAAGACAAAAGGTCTCAAACCATGATCCTGAAATTCCAGCAAATCGTCGTATATCTAAAGAATTTATAGAATGGCGAAAAAAGAGTTCACATTATCAGCATGAAATTTTAGAAATCGAAATTTGTGATTTAAGCAAATATTAAGTTGATTAAGGACTTATTCTTATATTTTATTGGGGTAAGTTCTTTTTGTATTGTAATAGTTACTGAGTTTTAAATACTTAATAGACTAGTTAATAAATAATTGTTAGAAAGTATTGCTTATAAAAAATAAAATGCTAGAATAGAAGATAGTCAGATGAAAATCTGATGGGTTATATATTTGAATATTCCAAACTGATAAAACAGATTTGTGAATGAAATAGAGTTTTAAAATTATGCGAGTTGATTGCCTTGATCGTAGAAATTAACCGCGCGTCATGAAAATGACAATAATTTTAAACGGATAGTTTATAGATATTTTGGTAACGATCTCGAGTGCATTTAAATTTTGTACTACGAAATTTATAGGTATAACCAAAAAGATTGAAAATATTAATTGCAATGAGGGTGAGTATACCCATTTTGTAAAGATGTTTTTGGTGTACCTCGGGTTATTACCTGATATCTATAAGAAAAATTCTCTTTCGTTCACAAGTCTGTTTTTGTGTTCTAAAAAGAATTGAATGTAGGTTGTTTTTAGAAAGGAACATTTTTATGGCTACAATTGGTTTCATGAGTAATTCAACAGATGATGAAAAGGAAAAGACACCTTGGACTACTAAGCTAGACAAGAACAGCGTCATTTTCGGTAAGCATACTTTTTTACCGATGAACTTGAATGAAGCTCTGAATGACAATACTTTGGTCATTGGTACTAGTGGTACTGGGAAGACGTATTCCTTTGTGGAGCCTAACGTTTTGCAAGGTAATGCTAACTATGTAATTGCCGATGCAAAAGGTGCAATTTTGAATAATGTGGGTCAAAGTTTGAAAAAGCAGGGCTATCACTTACAAGTTTTGAACTTAATCGATCTGAAGCACTCGATGAGTTACAACCCATTGCATTATTTGAAGACAGACCTGGACATCACCAATTTTGCTAATCAAGTGATTGCTACTGATCCGACGGGATTTCGGTCTCATGGAAATAATTTTGATCCATTTTGGGATAATGCGGCTAGAGCGGTCTTGGAAGTATTAATCCTTTTTGTGAAGGAAAATTTGCCTGAAGAGGAACAGACGATAGGTACAATTACTCGTTTGTTCTCTATTATTAACCTTACTCCAGATCATATCGACAATGCGTTATCGATCTTTGGTGATAACGAAAAAGGTTTCTACTTCAGCGATTACACGGGGTCAGATAATTCTCAAGATACTGTTGGAAGTAAGTTGTTTGATTGGTTGAGAGAAAACCATCCAGATTCCGAAGCCTTAAAGAAATGGGATCATGCGACACAATCTAGAGGTTCTAACCGAACTTGGAGCAGCATTTGCGGAGTACTCGGTGCTTACTTGAGTATCTATGATTATCCTGATGTTGAAAATTTGTTAAGTTCAAATCAAATTAACTTTGAAGCTTTGCTCAAACCGAAAACTGCATTTTTCATCTTGTATGATGATGCGGATCCTTCTAAGAACTTCATTTCGAATGTTCTTTATGGACAAATGATCAGCTTTTTGTATCACAAGGCCTTTGAACTTGAGGATAATAGATTGCCAGTTAAAGTTAGATTCTTCTTGGATGACTTCAAGAATGTTTTAATCCCACACTTTGACGACTATCTTGCTACTGCAAGAAGCAGGAACATTTCATTCTGCATGATGCTACAGGATGAATCCCAGCTTCAAACCAAGTTTGGTCCTAACACTTCTAGTGTGATCGGTAATTGTAGTTCTTATCTTTTAACTGGAACTACCGACCTGAACATGGCTAGGATTGCTGCCGAACGTTTTAACCGCAGGCCGACAAGTATCCGCTTGATGGATAATGACAATTTCTTACTTGATGTTGGTGGTTATTTAACTGAAACGACACGATACGATTATATGAAACATCCAAATTATGTGAATAAAAAGTTTCCGATTTCATTTCATATTCATACTCCTCAACTTCATCTAAAATGGAGCAAGATGAGTGCGATTCTCAAGCACTTGCCTAGTGAGTATAACAATGATGAGGATGACGACTGGCTCGATGAAGGTAATACTGTTATTGATGTGTCAAGCGATGATTTGCCATTTTAATTGAGATGTTAGCTGTATTATAATTTACGAATTTGGAGGTATTAAAGATGTATCTAGCAACTTATAATTCTAATGAACTTAATCCTGAATCTACTTTTCCAGGTTTGGAAGAAAAAATATGCTTTAAGCCTATTTGGTGCATGGCTGCAGATAGCCCATTTGATTTATGGGCTAATTCAATGCTTAACGTAATACGTTATCCTGAAATTCTGTACTTAATTAAGATTGACGCTCATGAAGTATTAGGTGTTCGCAAGACTGAATGGGAAAACCATTTAGCGGGTAAAGGCCCTATCCCTGGTTTTTATTCTGCAGATACTATTCCAGAAAAAATCAGATTCTTTTTTGATTATGTAATACCTAAAGAAAAGGTATTAGAGCATGCTGTCTATAAAACCCCTATCGTTCAAGTGGGTAAAGCAATCATGGCAGGACAAGCACCTGAAATGCAACAGCTTTTTGAAGCTAAATTACAAATGGCGCAAACAGATCAACAGTATCTGGAAACTTTTCGTTCAGTCTATTTGGATACTGATAATTCTACTTATCAATATAATAAGTACATTAAAGATGATGAAGATTTACCAACACATCCAGTTGGCTTCGGTTTTACTGAACAATTTACAATCAATTTGTATGGTAGATATTCATTGTTCAATACTACCAATGATTATCTGACTGAATTACACGATATGCTACATCGCTGTTATTATGGTGACCAAGATGCTATTGATGAAGTCATGAATACTGTTCCACCACTACAATAAGTTAATAAAATAAGAGGGTTGATTTCTATTTTGAAATTAACCCTCTTATTTTGCTTAATTATATATTATTTAAAACTTATAAGATATGGTGAAAATAAAGTGATATTATATTCATGCGTATTTATCTGATATAGATGATTTGAAATGTTAAAATGTGCAAATATGACATCTTGTAGTTTCAAATGTTATATAATGAAATTACTAAAAAGTGAAAATTAGGGAGTATTAAGAGGAGGAAGGCATGACTGAATATAATGTCGATCCAGCAAATAAAGGTGGATTATTTAGTTCTATCAATTTTAAGCCAACTTTAGAAGAGATATTGGCAACTGCTAAAACAGGTGATGTAATTGTTTTATCATCAGGGACTTATGAATTGAATAAAGATATCAATTTAACTCCTGCGCATGGTAGAAACAATGCAGCTGTTCTTAATGATATAGATTATGTAGATACATATAAAAAGACTAGCAGAGAAGATGAAATGCCAACAGATGCATTAATTATTAGAGGTGCTTCTGATAATGCAGATGATGTACATTTAGTTGGTAAAATTACAATTAATAATAGTAATGTTATTTTTGAGAATATAACTGCTGAAAATAGAAATGATGTCCCAGCTGTCATTGGTGATAATTCTAGTAATTTAACATTTATTAATTGTATTTTGACTGAAGCGATTGGTGATAATACTCCAATTTTGTTGGGAAATGATGCAGATACTACTATTAACTTTTCTTCTTCATATGTTGCTGAAAAAGAGAAGATGGCAAATATTTATTTTGATGGCCCGCTATATATGTATAATACCAATCTGGAATCTGGTGTTGTATTAAGAGGTAGTGCAGCAGTAGTAGCAATGAAAAGTAATCTCAATTGGGCAGAAGTTCATGATAACAGTTACTTTGGAGGAGTGAACTCCAAGTTCTTAGGAACATACTATTATGCTACAGATTCTGCAAAAGTAGAATTCTATTCATCAACAATAAAGCTATGGAATAATCCTCTTTTTGCTAAGGGCGAAGGAAATACTGAATTTCTCGGTAAAAATGTTCAATTTGAAGGTGATGAACATGTTCCTACAATTGAACTTTTAGATAACGCTAAAGCTAACTTTAATATTATTAATCAAGATGATTTCTTTGCTGGTAAACAAGTAAGAATTATAACTAGTGATGAAGAAATTTATTCTGAATCAACGGACTCTAACAATGCGGATGTGTCAGATAACAATGATATAGATGATGAAAATAAAGTCATTGTAAGTAATTCTCAAGAATTAATGCAAGCTGCTAAAACTTCACCTAGTGGTACAGTGATCTTTTTAAAGGCTGGTTCTTATAATTATGATAGCAATATAAATTACTTTAATTTTCTCACTTTTGAAGGTGAAGATGTAGCTAATACTATTTTAACCATTAATGTTCAATTCCAAGTACAAGCAGGCTGTACTTTAACATTAAATAATTTGCAAATAAATGGAGGCGTAGATTATGAAGATAATGCAATTATAGCGGCAGGCGAAAATGGTGCTAAAGTTGTAATGAATAATTGCGTTTTAACCGATTTAAATAAAGAATCTGCTTTAATAAGTGCACAAGCATCAGGAGCAAGTATCGAATTAAATTGTGTGTCAATTATTAATGCCAATGGTGGAATTGATGTAGGAGCTGGTAATGGAGGTAGCGTTAGAATTGAAGATTCTTATATCCCATGTGTTTTAGCATCTAATAATGGGTCTATTTCTATTTCAACTTCTAATATATTTTGGATATCAGCTGAAAGTAATAGCACTGTTAATATCGATAGTAGTGTAATAACATTAGAAATTTCTGCTTCTAATCAAAGTGTTATTAATTTAACTCATGTGACAATTGATTCACTTAACTCTGATGGTATGCCTATAATTGCTGATCAGAATTCTCAAATCGTCTTTAGTCGTTCAGTATTTCATAATGAGCATGGACAAATAAAGTGTGAGTTGTATGATCAATCAAAATTAACACTAAGATTATGGCGATACAATAATGACTATCCAATTACCGTTAAATGTGATAATCCTAGTGAACAAGTTGATAATATTCAAGACTGGACATTAAATTTTGAAAATTAATTTGGAGCGAGTAAAAATACAATGTTAAAAAAAGTGTGGGAAGTTTCAGGCAGTTTAAAAAGAATAAAATATATAACGGTTAGCAGTGTAATTTGGACAATTTTATTAGTACTGTTCCTTTTTGATCTTGTTCAAGATATCAGAACGTTTTCAGATGTTTTCCAATTCATTATTATGTTAATAATCTTGGGTGCTATCTGGTATTTGGATGTTCGTTTCAATCCTTTTGTATTCCAAAATCTAAGAAAAGTTAATGTAAAAGAATCTGTTAACAGTAGCATTAATTATGCTAAGCAAGGATACAGACAAGAAAATACTTTAGAAGAAGGAATTGAGCACGGAGCAATTAATGGACTAGAAAAAGGTACAAAATCATTTATTTTAAAACCTGTTTTATCATGGATTTTATGGCCTTTTTCTGTAATTGTAGCTTTATGCACTACTAATAAATGGATTGATATTGATTATCAAGAAAACGAAAATAAGAAAAATAATACAGCTGATACAGCTAAGAATTTTGTCGTAAATAATTCTCAAGAATTAACTGATGCTATAAGCAAAATAACACCTAATTCTGTAATTACTTTAAAAGCAGGTCATTATGTTTTTACAAGTAAATATTCTGCAGTTAAGACTGTAAAGATTATTGGTGAAAGTAGAGATAATACTTTTTTGCAATTAGGTACGGCATTACAAACACAAATCAATTCAGTTTTAACTATAGAAAATTTATCAATATCTCGAGAAGAAGATTACGGTGATCATCCAATTATTGGGTTAGTAGGAAATAATTCTAAATTAATCATTAATAATTGTAAAATTGAAAATTCAAATAATGAAGAACCTATGGTAATTGGCCAAAGTAAAAACAGTTATTTGGAAGTAAATAATGTAACTACAACTAGATTACCTAAGAAGACAGCGTATGATATAGCTGTAATATATGATACTGTGGTTAAGATTGAAAATTCTTCAATTCAATGTGTTGAAGCTTTAGATAAAGCAAGATTAAATGCCGATAATTCTCAATTTACTATGGTAGTAACACAAAATAAATCAATGATTACTTTAACAAACTGTACTATTATAAATGGTTTTCTTGGCGGAAATGATAGTACGATTAATATTAATAATTCAGTTTGTGATTTTGTCTATACAGGAAATTACAGCATGGAGCTATTTGACAATGCCAAGTTGAATATAAGTAGTTCTATAATTAATTCTAAGAATGGTGAACAACTACGTTGTCAATTAAATGATCAATCAAAGCTAGAGCTAAGTTTAATTAACTATACTGTTAAAAAACCGCTATTTGTGGAGTGTAATGATCTAAAGACTCAATTGATCAATCCACAAAATGTACCTATTCAAACAAAAGCATCAACATCGTCATCAGTAGCATCTTCTCAAAACAATTAAAATTTAGTTTAAAAGGTTTTCTCTTAATTTAGGAAAGCCTTTTTAAACAGTGTGATTTGGAGAATGGTTATGAAACAAGATTATAAAATATTAGAAGATCAAGATCAGTTTGATAGTGTCCTAAATAAGGGCATGTTTTATGCCAATTCATTTATAAATAAGTACTACTTAATTAATTTGCATGAGTATCCAGTGGTAGAAGCTGATCCTGCGGAAAAAAGTGATGACTATATTCGTCTCTTTAAAGTAGCAAGAATTGTTTATGACAAAGATGAAAATGCAAATGATAAGTTAATAAGTGTATACAGTGCTCTTTATAATATTCAATCTTCTTATACTTTAATAATTAAGAGTCATGATCAAAGCTTAGACTTTTATATTGGTATTCGTTCTAAAAACAATGCATCTACGGCTGAAGAAATATTAAATGAAAGTTTAAACGGAAACTTCCCAGGTAGTGTAACTAAGCATATTGAGAAAAAACAAATAACTAATATTTTATCAAGTATTACTGATCAAAACAGATTTGGTTATACCCAAAATGTTGCTTCTGTATCAGTTGTTCCATCTACAAGAGATAAAGATAAAAAAGAATTTGTTCAAGGTATTGAAAAGTTTATTGATACAATGCGTGGACAAGATGATTATACAGCTGTATTTATTGCTGAACCTATTTCTAAGCCAAGACTTGAGCAAAGAAAACAAGGATTGTTAAGTTTACAAAGTACCTTATCACCATTCCAATCTGTTCAGTTATCATATGGTGTTAACGAAAGTGATACTGTTACCAAAGGAATGAGTGCTAGTTTTACTAAGTCTGTTAACGAGAGTTTAACTGATACTACTAGTACTTCTAAAGGTACAAACAAGAGTAAAAATAGAGGCTGGAGCTTTGGTTTACTAGGTATGGGAATAAATGGTGGCCATAGTACCGGATACAGTGAAGGTAGTTCATGGGCCAAGGCTGTGACTAAAGGTAATTCAAGCTCTACCAGTAAAAGTGCTAATAAAGGTGAATCTCATAGTAAGGGTGACACTCGTACTATTACTCTTACTAACCAAAATAAATCTGTCCAATATGTTAATAAAAAAATTGAAAAACATTTGGAAAGAATAAAAAACTGTGAATCATTTGGTATGTGGGATGTTGCCTGCTACTTTGTTTCTGAGAATATTCAAACGGCAGTTGTTGCTGCAAGTACTTATAAAGCATTGATGTCAGGTTATGATACTGGAATTGAAAATTCATACGTTAATGTCTGGCGAAATGATGATAAGGAACATACTCCAAAAGTGCTTGAAAGCTTAAGATATTGCATGCATCCACTTTTCGAAATACCTGCTAATGATGATGTCTTTACAACAGATACACAGTATGTCAATGCATGTTGTATGGTAAGTGGTAATGAATTGCCTTTGATTATGGGACTTCCTAAAAAGTCTATCAAAGGTGTTACAGTCTTAGATATTGCACAGTTCGGAAGAAACGTTCAGTATACTAATCACCACTCTAATGATGCTAAGAATATTAAATTTGGCCAAGTCTTCAATATGGGAACTACAGATGGTACGCGTGTAAATCTAGACTTAAATAGTTTTACATCACACTGTTTTATTACAGGATCTACTGGATCTGGTAAATCTAATACCACCTATAGAATTCTGGATGAGATGATCGCGAATAAGATACCATTCTTGGTTGTTGAACCGGCTAAAGGTGAGTACAAGAGATATTACGGTGGATTACCTGGGATTAACGTCTTCTGTACTAACCCAGATTACTTCTCAATGTTGCATATAAATCCATTTAGATTTCCTGACAAAATCCATGTTTTGGAACACCTAGATAGATTAATTGAAATTTTTAATGCATGTTGGCCACTTTATGCTGCCATGCCAGCTATTTTAAAAGATGCTTTTGAACAAGCATATGTTAGCTGTGGATGGGATTTAGAGAGATCAATTTATATTCCTAATGACAAACCTAAATACCCTACCTTTAAAGATATTATTGATATCTTACCTAAAATAATTAATAGTTCTTCTTACTCATCTGATTCAAAAGGTGACTACACTGGTTCATTAGTAACAAGAGTTAAATCTTTGACTAATGGGATTATTGGTCAAGTTATGTGTTCTAATGAAGATATTGACGATCCAACTTTGTTTGATGAAAGTACTATTGTGGATTTGAGTAGAGTTTCTTCATTGGAAACTAAGTCATTACTAATGGGTGTTATGATCTTAAAACTTCAAGAATATAGAATGTGTACTAGTAAAGAAAATCAACCTTTACGCCACGTTACAGTTCTAGAAGAAGCACACAACATTTTGAAACGTTCAAGTGGTGCAAGTAATGATCAAGAATCAGCTGACGTTCAAGGTAAATCTGTGGAAATGATTAGTTCAGCGATTGCTGAAATGAGAACATATGGTGAAGGCTTTATTATTGTCGACCAGTCTCCAACAGCTGTCGATGTTTCAGCAATTAAAAACACTAACACTAAGGTAATTATGAGATTACCAGACTATGATGACTGTAGGATTGCCGGTCGAGCAATAGGTTTGAATGATAAGCAAATCCATGAGATTTCTCGTTTTCCAGTTGGTGTTGCCGCTGTTTATCAAAACAATTGGGCAGAAGCAGTTCTAACTAAAATCGATCGAAGCCGAGAAAAATATGGCGTAAAAGATGAAATTCTTGATCCTCATCGTTTAGCTAGCTTAAAGGGCGATATAGCTTCTGCATTAATTGATTTATACCAAGAGAAGAAGTTAGATAATGGAATAACTATGGATATTCTTAAGAGACTTCAAGGTTTAGTGCGTGCTAGCGGTATTCCTGAGGGAAAGAAGAAAGAAATGTTCCGTCGTTTGGCTCACTTTAGACAGTCGTTTTCAAGTCAGAAACTTAATAGAGGAATGTTTGCTAATAACTTAGCATATCTAATGGACTGTGATAGTTTATTCAGTCTAATGCCTATTAAATTTAGTAAAGATTACTCTGAATTGAAATCTATCAATAAAACTGATATTGATAGAAAAGATAGAAGAGCAATTCGAGCTTGGCATAAGAAATTGCGCAATAATGTTGGAGAATACGTTAAAGTTGATGATAATCATATAAAATCATTACTATTTTTATTAATTATCTACATGATGAATAAGCATACTGAAAAAAATAAATATAAGCTTTTATTTTTTGGATTTTATGGTAAAAAATAATGAACAGAGTAATTGTTAAATATAATCCATATTTACCGGAATTAAATGTCTTGATAAATGGCTATCCTTTGTCAAAATACAGTTCAATCAAATCATATAGACATAAGCCATTTGTTGAATGGTGTACTAATTTCTTTGATGAAATTGGTTCAGAAGTAAATGATAAATATGACATGAATTTCATTGGTACTGATTTTGAAAATGAAATTTTTGAAAAGTTAGCTAGTGAAAATAATTTATGTGTAAATTATCACTATGAACATGTTGAATTTAAGCAAGATGTTTATGATCGATTAGAAACATTAGAAGAAATTGGTGATGCAAATCCTGTTAGTGAGATCAAGGTTGGTATTTGGTCTGAAGATCCGGAATTAGTCGATGATTTTCTCCAACTGTTAATTCAAAAGCAAGAGTACACTCCAACAGATGAAAATACTCTTGTTTCGACAGAATATCCTTTAGTGAAGATTACAGTTAAGAAAATAGAATTTGCTGAAGATCTTTTAAGTGTTCAAATCCCTATTACTTTGACACAGGGAGAGCCAGGAGAAGATTTAATTAATCATATTCAAAGCCTAAATAGAAGTGTATTTCTAATTTCGTTAGGTAATCAATCGGTATTTAAAGGTAAAAAGGTAAATATTTTTTACTACCAAGTTAAAGGTGAAGAGGCCACTGACAGAATTGATGAGATCATCTCTGGCGCAGGATTGCCATTAATATTGTCAGATCGTGATTATAAGTTTCAAAAGCAAGTTGATAATGGAACGCTTGATCTTAATCTTACAGAAGAAGATAAGGAAAAATTATATCAAATTTGTGAAGTAGAACCTATTTATAAAGTGAAGGTTCCATCTAAGGCTTATGTTGATCGTACTTTCACTATAAATGTAAAAAGAATTCCAAGTAATAGTGGCGTTTTTTATGCTGTTAAAAGTAAAAATAGTCGCTTTAGAATTGAAGGCTTGAAAGTTACTCCAATTAAATCAGGCGATGATGTATTAAGTATTTATGCGAATAATAGTTCAGTGCCTGTATTTTCTCAAAATATTAGCATCGAAGATGGTACTTTTATTAGTGAAATGAGTTTTAATGTACAACAAATTACTGTTCCTGTTAATGAAGAGCGAGAGTTGCAATTATCTTATGAACCTCAAGATGCTGTTGATAGCGATGAACTTGACTGGCATTTTTCTAATCCTGGTATTGCTGAAATACGTGATGGCAAGTTATATGGCGTTCAGCCAGGTGATACGACATTAACAGTTAAAGCACAAGATGTTGAGGCGTCGTTGAATATATCTGTTTTGCCACATATTGAGAGAATCAAATTGAGTAAGGATAGTATTACTTTGAAGGCTGGGGATGCACAACAACTTAATTACTTGGTAGTTCCAGCTAATGCGATAGAAAAAGATTCTATTCAAATTGAAAGCAGTAATGAATCTGTAGCTGTATACCGTGGTAGTCGTGTGATTGCAGGAAACCCAGGACAAGCAATTATCTTTTTCAAGATGGGAGAATTTCAATGCTTGTGTAACGTTACAGTTATTAAAAAAGGTATTTTTTAATGAAGACTTATTTTTATCAACAATTAAATGGGCTTGATCAAAAAGTATATGATGAAATTATAAATGGGCTAAACCAAGGAAATTTGAGAATTGCAGTTTCTAGTTTTGGTAGTGTAAAGAAAGTAGCAGTTGATATTTTTAATAATTATCCTCAATATTTCTGGATTGCTTCTAGAGTAAGAGCAATGCGGTCTTTACTAAAAACTGTGGTTCAATTCGATCAGTCATATTCTGTGAGTGATATAAGAAAGTATCAAAGTCAAATCAAAGAGCTGGTACAAAAATTTATATCTGAGAATATTAACGATCATCAAACAGATTATGATAAGGTTCTAATACTACATGATTATTTGAAAAATAGTATTGAATATGATCATCAGGCCGCAGCACATGTGAATGACAAAACTAATAGATATGTTTCTGCTTACAACATAGTGGGAGCACTTATAAAGCATAAATCTGTTTGTGATGGCTTTGCTAAAGCAATGAAGTATTTATGTGACCAAATTGGAATTGAGTGTTACGTGGTTAATGGTATTGGAAGCAATATACAGGATTCAGGCCCCCATGCTTGGAATATAGTAAACATTGACGGATGTTACCAGCATGTAGATGTAACCTGGGACAACCAGTTTATGGATGATAATTTTCCTTTATATGCTTATTTGAATTTGGATGATAAAACAATTGCTAGAGATCATAGTTGGGATAAAAGACTTTATCCAGCATGCACGTCTCTAGAATATAATTATTTTAAGATTAACAATGCGTTAATTGATTCCAAAGCGCAGTTAAAGAAATTTTTGATTGATAGTTTTTCATTAGAAGAAGATATCATTCAATATAGAGTTGATAAAGATAGTAGATTAGCTTCAGAGATATTTAGTTGTTATCAAGAGATTACTCAGGAAGCTATACAAGCATGTAAATATGTTCGTATTGGCGATATACGAACACAATATCAAATGGAGCAGTTAGTATTTACAATCGTTCCGAAGTACGTAGATTAAATATAGGTTGAGACAAAATGAATAATAATATAGATGGTGTTGGCGGTTCAGATAACCCAGAGACCCCTGAAACTCCAGAATCAAATGTAGATGGCGCTGCTGCCTCTGATGTAGAAGAAACAGGTGGAGAATCTACTGCAGAGATACAGGCAGAAACAGATGAGATTAATAATTCGAAAGACCTTCCTTCTGAAGATGAATTGAATGAGGTTGATGACGCAGACGATGACGATGGTGATGAGTCATCTGATGAAGACGAAGATGGATCACTAGAAGATGTAGATGATAAGGATGATTCATCGGAAAGTGATCCAGCTAAAAAGCAATCTGATAGTGACGATTCAGGTAGTGATGACGATGGTGGTGATAGCGGTGATGGTTCAAATCATCCAAGATATGAAGATATAGATCCATCAATAGATTATGATGACGATGATTTAGATGATGATGAAGATATAGATGAAACATCTGATGGTGACGATGACGATAGTGATAGTGGTGATGGTTCAAATCATCCAAGATATGAAGATATAGATCCATCAGTAGATTATGATGACAACGATTTGGATGATGTAGATACATCTGAGGAAGAACAAGAATCCGATATAGATGAGCCGGATGAAACTGTAGCTGAGGATGATTTGAATGAAGAAGTAGAAGATACCCCAGAAGAAACTACCGAAGCCGATCAAGAAGCAACAGATGAGCCAGATGAAGCTGAAACTGAGGATGATTTGGATGAAGAAGTGGATACTC
>NZ_JAEHNT010000125.1:0-163 GCF_016742815.1 Lactobacillus sp. A27 | reverse complement strand
AGAAACAGAAGATACACCGGATGAAACTCCTGAAGCTGATCAAGACGTCTCAGATGAACCAGACGAAGCCGCAGCTGATTTTTTACTAGATGAAGAAACAGAAGATACACCGGATGAAACTCCTGAAGCTGATCAAGACGTCTCAGATGAACCAGACGAAGCC
>NZ_JAEHNT010000021.1:0-11381 GCF_016742815.1 Lactobacillus sp. A27 | reverse complement strand
AGAACTTACTCCGATAGAATATCGGAATAAGTCCTTAGTCGCATAATATCAATAAAGTGTCCGAAAAATGCGGGTCACTACAGTTTGGTTCTTTTTCTTTAATATCAAGATCAAACTTAATACAATTATTAAAAGAGGGCATAGAAACACACCTTTATTTATAAAATGTTTAGTAGGATAGATTTTTTATTATAGGGGACTATGTCCTCCTTTTTTATGCAAAAAAACTGTCGCCGATTGTAAAATTAAATTGAACACTTGATAGAAAATAAAAAGTCCATTTGGACCTGTTTGATAGAATGTTAATAACCACAAAAACATCTATGGAGGTCAAAATGGACTCACTACATTCTATCATGGACAAGCGTAAAAAAGGAACACATCTATCGCTTGAAGAGCGGGCTATTATTCAAACTCGTTTGAAAGATCATTGTTCTTTGCGTTCCATCACTCGAGAAATTGGCTGTTCCCCTAGTACAATTCACTATGAGATCAAACGAGGGGCTGTTAAGCTGTATCACGGTAAAGTTAAACATTATAAAGCCCAACAAGGTCAGAGTGTTTATCAAAACAATCGTCGATACTGTGGACGCAAATCGGATTTTCTTAAGAAGCATAAGTTTATTGATTACGTCCAACAGCACTTTTTTGAAGATGGCTGGTCGCTCGACGCCTGCAGTAATCGCTGCACTGCTGTAGGTGAATTTGCCAGCAACGATATTGTCTGCACCAGGACGCTTTATAATTATGTCGATCAAGGCTTGTTAAACATCCATAACTATGATTTGCCAGAGAAACTCAAGCGCAATACCAAAATTCATCGCATTCGTAAAAATAAGAAGAAGCTAGGCTGCAGTATTGAACAACGACCACGGGAAGTTAATAAGCGTGATGTGTTTGGGCATTGGAAATGTGATCTTGTTTTAGGCCATAAGACCAAGGACGACGAAGTGCTGCTAACTTTGTCTGAACGCATGAGCCGTGAGTTCCTAATTATTAAAATCCCAGATAAAACAGCTGCCAGTGTAATGAATGCCTTTAAAAGTCTGCGCAAGCAATACAGCGAGCATTGGAACGATATCTTTAAAACTATTACGACTGATAATGGTTCTGAATTTGCGGATCTATCTCAGCTGGAAGATATTTCCAAATCACTAGTTTATTATGCTCATACATATACTTCTTGTGATAAAGGCACTGTAGAGAGGTATAATGGCCTTATTCGCAGATTCATTCCTAAAGGTGACTATATTCATAACTACTCTCTCCAACAAATCATTGACATTGAAACTTGGTGCAATTCATTGCCAAGAAAGATCTTGGCTTATCATACACCAGATGAAATCTTTGAAAGAGAATTAGATCGCATCTATCAAGCAGCCTAAACAAAAGTGTTCAAGTTATTATTGCAATTTACGATAAAGAATTTGCTCTAAAAATCTAAAAAGATTGGTAAGAGAGGATAAATTTGTACTCATTCATCGTCGTGCTAAGCATGCTAGGACGGTTTCTAATGAAGCAGCAAAAATTATTGTTGCTCAATTAACAATAGATAATTTTGTAAAAGTGTCTGAAGATAGATCGTTTCCCGGAGAATATTTGTGGATTTATGAAACAGATATGGGAATTACGTATTATATTAAATGCAAATTCTCTTCAGATCTAAATATGGTAAAGTTTATCTCATTTAATCAAGCTTTATATTAAGGAGTGATATAGTATGAACGAAACTTATGTAAAAAATCATACCAACACTTTTGAAATTAAGGGGGAAAATATAGAAATAACAACCCCAGCTCGTTTTGATAGTAAAACAAACAAAATCATTGATGATATGGAGTTAGATAATCAAGCCGTAAAGATGGCACAGGAGAAATATCGTAAAAAGTATAATTATGTCGGTCCAAAAGATATAAAGGCTTTACGTCAAAAATGGAATTTAACACAAAAACAATTAGCCAACATTATTGGCTGGAGTCCATCAACTATAGCTTTATATGAAGTTGGCGAAATTCCTACAAAAAGTAATAATCGTTTGTTAAAGGTTTTGATCAAAGATCCGCAAGCAATGAAAGACTTCATTACGGAAAGCGAAGAACAAGAAGAATTGTAAAAGAAATAAAAAATCAGCAGTTACCTTAACATTGAAGCTAACTGCTGATTTTTTCTATTGTTTTATTTTTGAAAAATCGTATTTACGATATTTAAGTGCAACCTTTTTATCCTTAAAAGCTACGCCATTAACAGTATTATGATTAGTACCATAGCTCATGAATAAACATGATTGACCTTTAAACTGTCCCAATTTGTATACCATGTCAACGGTGTCTAAAAATCCACGTTCCTTTAAAACACCATTGTCCGTTGAAATCATTACTGCATTACCAGCATATTCTTTATTTTGTTTCTCTGAGTTATGATCAAGCTTCAAGTTAGGATCAGTCTTTTGATAAGTAACATAGCCATTGAATGTATGAGTCGTAATGACTAATTTGGTGGCCTTTTTACTGTATGGGTCAGCACGATACCATGTGCCGCGATATTGACTAGGCACAGTGGTTAATTTAAAGCCTTTATATTTTTTATGTAAATCAATCTTAGGCGTAGCAATCTGGTATTGTTTCTTGTGAGAACTAGAATGCTTTTCTGTCTTAGAACTTGTTTCATTATGGGTTATTTCATGCTTTACAGGTGCGCATCCCGTAATCATTAAACCAGTTAATAAAATGGCAGAAGTAAATAATAGTTTTTTCATAATGAGATTATTCTAATTGGAATTTGTATCGTTTTCAATAGGTTTATTTTTTTATATACCTAGATAGACTATACTTATTAATGAGAATAGGGAGAAAATTATGGATGAAGAAATAGGGAAACATTTAAATAATTCACCGCCCAAACCTATGAAATAATTGTTTCTAGTTCATAGGGGAGGAAATTTTTTGGATTCTTTTGACACTACGCATAAGCGTAAACTAATTTCTTGGCCAGTATTGGCTTTGATGGATTTTGTTACCGTTATTGGTTTCGATGACATTATCTATAACTTTAAAAACCAAGGTTTGGCAACCATTTCAGAGTGGGTTATCATGCTTGCTTTGTACGTTGTCCCATACGAAATGATGGTCGGACAGTTAGGTTCAACTTTTTCTGATACAACTGGTGGCTTAACTTCCTGGATTCGTCATACTTCTGGCGATAAAATGGGTTACTTCATGGCCTGGGCTGGCTGGGTTTGTGCTCTGCCATATCTAGTCGATGTTGCGAACTCAACTGTTGTTTCATTTGGTTGGCTTTTTGCCGGCAATAACTCTTATGAAGATAAAATGAACAACTGGACATTTGCTTTGCTTACTGCAGTTGTCTTCATCATCTTTATCTTCTTCCAGCACCGTTTTGCGAACTCATTGCAGATTCTATCAGTCATTGGTGGTGGGGCAATGTTCATCATTACGGTTTTGTACATCATCATGACTTTTGCATATTTAGGCAAGGGTGGTCATATTGAAACTCAACCATTCAACTGGCGTTCAATTTTCCCAACCTTTGATACTAAGTTCTTCACTTCATTAGGTTTGTTCATTTTTGCGATGGATGGTGCGGAATTCGTTGCACCATACGTTACTGAATTGAAAAATGGTGCGCGTGACTTTCCTAAGGCAATGATTATGTTGGCTGTTATGACTGGATTCTTGACGGTCTTTGGTTCATTTGCTTTGGGTGTCTTCTTCAACGCGCACCACTTGCCAGATGACTTGAAGATGAACGGTTCCTACTATGCATTTGAGGCAATGGGTAAGGACTTCGGTTTAGGTAAATTCTTCTTGTACTTGTTCATTGTGACGCAGGCGCTTTATATGATTGCACAATTAGCAATGTTAGTTGATGGAATGTCACGTGAATTCTTATCAGATACTGCGAAAAAATATTTACCTAAGGGTTTGACTAAGAAGGATAAAAACGGTTTACCAATTCATGGATATTGGCTAACAACCTTACTTTGTTCTTTTATCATGTTCTCTTCAGCAACGTTGCCTAACATTAATTCTATTTTTAATCAGTTGTTAAACTTGAACGGTATTATCGACCCATTTACTACTTCATTTATTTTCTGGGCTTTCATTAAGATTCGTGAGGATGAAAAGAAGTACCATGCTGAATATGTTTATATCAAGAACAGACGCATGTCATTAATCATGGGTTGGTGGTGCTTCTTACTAACCTTGGTAGCTGCATTTGGTTCAATTTTCCAGGTCGATGCTCCAACTGGATCGACTGAGTATTATCAGACAATTTTCTTGAATGTCTTTGAATCCTTTGTCTTGTTAGGTTTAGGTTTGATTTTTCCTTTAATCGCAAGATGGCAAAGAAATCACGAAAATGCTTAGTAGATTTTTATTGAATAGAAAAGAAAATGTGCTTTAATTTGTACTAAAGCACATTTTTTGTTTTGGAGGGATAGATATGAAAAAGAAATTTTTAATCAAAGCCGCTGCAGCTGTAATGTTGTTGACACCAGTGACTGGAAGTTTTGTTATTGGAAATACTAATACTGTTTTAGCAAAAAATAAGACTTTAAAGGTTAAGGATATCAAGAAGCCAGTTAGAACCGTCTATCTTAAGATGAAGCCTAAGAATTTTTTATATCAAACAATGAAGCAGGCGATGAAAGCTTGGAACAATACTGGTGCATTTACTTTTAAGCAGGTTAAACGACAGAGGGATGCCAACATCATTGTGACTGATATTAAGAGAAAGGACATTCCAATGCCTGGGATCGCATTTGTTAAAGATGATGTCTTGCATATCGGTCGCAAAGCTAGCAAGTTGAATCCAGTGATTAACCTTAATCCAGCATTTTTGAATAAGTCATATGTGAGAAAACAATTGAAAGACAGTGGAATTCCGGCAGATCAAACCGATCTTGCTTTTAGTAGATGGACATTAGCAATCTGTGAACATGAATTAGGTCATGCCATTGGATTGAAGCACTATAAGGGAGCAAAGCCATCAGTGATGAAAGAAAATCCAGGTGTGCCAATTCAACCAGTTGACGTGCAAAATGTACGCAAATTGTATCATCTTGGTCAATAGCCGACATTTTTGTATAATGGACTTATCTTGTAAAGAAAGCAGATTTGATAATGTTAAAAGACGAAAAGAAATTTGATGAGTTAGGTCAAAAGTTGTTCATGAAGGGTGTGTTGCAAAACTTCGAACAAAAGCATGGCCCAATCAAAGGCAGAATGATGGTTACTGAAGGCAAGATCCCACCTGAAATGCTTTCTAAGTTGCAACCAGAGTTGATGAAGAATCCTAAGTGGATCGTGGTTGAAGGCAGTTTTGACCTTTCTAACTATACAATTGGCATGGTTGTTGGCCTTAACCCAATTAGACCAATATCTGAAGGTTGGTTAACTCCACAATTGAATCATCCAGGTATTAAGCCAACGCAAAATTGGCAAGAATTCTTTATGGGAAAGGTTATGGAGAATATGGACGAAAATGGTAAGATCGACTTGCCATTGTACAGTTGGATCTCAGACAAGAGCGATTTAACCTTGACTGATAAGGAACGAGAAAAATAAGAGAGACAAAAAGCTTGGTTAGTGTGATGCTAATCAAGCTTTTTGATTTTATTTTAAAGTCAAACCTTCCAAATTACCCAAGGCAATCTTAGCTGATCTTTTAACGCTCAAAGTTTTGCCATAATCGCGGTATCTTTGCTGCATTTCTTTTAACTCTAGGGGATGCTCGAACCAGTAATCAATCTTTTCAGCTAAGGCTGTACTATCACCAGCAGGGAAACGATTGTTGTCAGTCAAAGCATAGCTAACAGTAGAAGACAAGGGACTGTCGGCAATTACAGGTACGCAGCCACTAGCAAAGGCCTCCATGCAAGCCATGCCTTCAATCTCGACATCAGCGCAGTGCACGACCAGGTCGGCTTGAGACATAATCTTTCTCAAATCAACTGGTGCAAAATAGTGCATGATTGGTTTCTTAGGGAGCTGATTTGCCAACTTTTCATATTCTTTTTCTAGAGGACCTTGACCAGCAAAAATAAGGCGAATTTCTGGGGCATGTTTAGCTAGTTGCATTGCTTTGAATAAAGTTTGTTGCTGTTTTTCATGCGAAAAGCGTCCAATACACAAAATGGTGAAGGGATGCCCGACTTCTTCTTTGTGTGGATTTTGAATAAACTTTTCACTAATTCCATTTGAGACCACAAAAAGCTTTTGCTTGAAGTGATGTTGTCTTAACCATTTTGCTACCTTAGGTGTAGGAACCTGCAAGGCATCACAATTTCTGAATGACTTGACCTTGAAGAAAGTCATAAAGCACCAGTTGCCAAATTTATTGTCCAAGATCGGCACGGAAGCAGTGATGTTTTGCGGATAAATGTGAAAGGTTCCGGTCACTGGTTTAGCCTGTTTTTTAGCAAGCTTTGTTGCTCGCCAGGAAACAGGAAAAGGTGTTTCAACTTGAACAATATCTGCCCAGCTGATCGCTTTTTTTAATGTTTTGTTGATTGGCTTGGCAAAATGGAACCCCTGCTTTTTAATCAAGCCGTAGATAATAGGAATGTAAATTTTTAGTTCAGGCACAGAGTAATCGGCATCTTTTCCAGTAGAAAGGATACGAACCTCTTGGCCCATTTTCTTGTATTCGTGAGCAAATTGTTGCGTCGAGATGCTCATACCATTACTTTGATTGAAATAATCGTCAATTACAATTAAGATTTTCATGATTTTCCCTAAGTGTGTTAATAGAAGAATTTCGCTATAATATAACCAATAGATATGGAGATAAAAAATGATCTTGGGTTTTCATAGGCGACAAGTTATTGCTAATATTAAAAGAAATGTAGCTAAAAAGCAATTTAATAGCAAGGCTGAGCTGCACGATCCGGTGCTTGATCAAGAGCAGACGAATAATATTGTAAATAAATATTGGAAGTATACTTCATCAATCGGCTATCGCATGATCAATCCGGTTATTCGAGGTATTTTTGCTGCGGCGTCGCAGATTCTGACTGGACGTTGCCAGATTGAAGGGTTAGAGAATTTGCCTGATACACCGATGGCTTTTGTTACGGGTAATCACTACAACCAGTTTGATGTCTTGCTGATGAAAAAGTTGGCGATGAAGAAAAACAAGAGAATGTTTATCGTGGTGGAGGCGAGTAATCTAGCGATGCCGCATCTGATTGGCTGGGCGGTGCGAAATTTTGATTCTTTGCCAATTGATAAAGATATGCATTATTTGAGTCGCGTTTTTCCGAAAAAGTTGAAAGAGACACTTAAGAAACCATGTTGGGTGTTGATCTATCCTGAAGAGGAGTTGTGGTTTAATTATCGTAAGCCGCGTCCATTAAAAAAGGGTGCATATTACTATGCGGCAAAGTTGAATCAACCAATTATTTCGACTTTTACAGAAATTAGAGCGACTTCGAGACGTGAAGTGTTTCATCGTGATTTTTATAAGACGAGAAAGATCTTGCATGTGTTGCCGACAATCTACCCTAATTCTGATTTGAAGTTGTCAGAAAATGTGAATCGGATGTGGCGTAAGGATTATGAGCAAAAGAAGGCAGCTTATGAGAAGTGCTATGGTAAAAAGTTGACTGATGAATTTAGCTATGATGATATTGCTGGGTATGCACCGAAGAAGTAATGATACGTTAGGATATTTTGATCCTAGCGTATTTTTTAGTAAATTTTGAATAAAATAACAGCAATCAGAGCGTAATATAGTTGTCGGTGAAAGCGTATATATGAATAGATAAGAAGGCAACATCATGTTTGAAAACAATAACAGAGTGGATCGCTTCGCGATTCGTAAATTAACCGTTTGTGTAGCTAGTGTTTTAATCGATGTATGTTTTTTTAGAGGTAATGTGAATGTTGTTAGCGCTGATCCGATTGGTGGGGATGCGCAGACGGAGCAGTCGGTTAAAACAGAGAAACGAACAAAGCCTGTAGTAGAGGCAGGGACTGATGGAGGAACTGAGGCTGGTTCTGATAGGGATGTAGGTGCAGTAGTTGAGTCTGATAATTCAGGTGATGCCGAAGATGGTGCATCTAAAGGAAAAGGTTCGGATCATTTTGGGGATGCAAAGAAAGATGAGAATACTGCATCATCCGATGACAAACATCTAATTACTGATGGCAATAAGGCCAAAGAAAATGATGATGAAGCTAACGAAGACAAGAAGGAAGAACATGAGTCATCAGATAAGGGAGACTCCGGAGATAAACTAGCGGATAGTAAAATCATGGCTAGATTAGCTCGTGCCCCTAGGAGGGTGAAGGATCCTACTTTCCCTGAAAAATACATCTTGCATGATGGTTACAAGTGAATCACCGATTACATCTTCAAAGGTGGTAGTCAAAAGCCGGTAATCATCTTAGTTGACCCGTACGAACATAAAAAGGGTGATCCTTTAATTAACGACAAGCCAACGTTTGAGATATCAAAACCAGAAAAGAAGCCTGACGACAAACCAAAGACACCAGACAGGTCAAAGGTACCAGATAAGATAACTGTTCCTGATATCCCTGACGTTCCTGAACCAAATCCGGCTGTTGTAACTACAGATGAGCCTAAAGAACCAAAGGGCGAAAATGTAGATGAAACTTTAACCACTGGTGTAAAAGGCCAAGATGTAATCAAGACTAAGCAGAATAATCCAGTCAAACCAATGGCTCAAGACATAAAGCAGCCTAAGCAGCCAGTCGTTCAAAAAGTTTCCCTAAACAATCTAAAAGCAACTTTGCCTCAAACAGGTGAACGTAGCTCAATTTTGTTGAGCGTGCTCGGCAGATTAGTTGCATTAACTGGTTTGCTTTATCTTGATAAGGACAGAAAGAATAAGAAAGCTTAATAAACAAAAAGACGAGAAATACTAAAAAGAAATCTCGTCTTTTTTGATGCTCTTAAAATTTTTATTACTTAACGTTCAAAATATCTTCCTTAGCATGAATCAAACGCGTGATGAAAGCACAGTATGGAGTGGCAACACTATGCTTCAAGCCCTTGCGCCAAACGGCACCGTCAATATAGTCGATCTCAGTTGGACGCTTGTTTTGAACCAAATCCTGATGCATTGAAGGGTAGTGTGGCGTATCAAACAAACTTTCAACGTGTTCAATAACTTCTTTGCGATCTAAGTTGACGCCCTCGTATTGAACAACATCCGCAAATTCTTGTACGATATTTCTAGTCAACTCGTCAGCTTCCTTAGTGTGACCAAATTGCTTGCAATCAGCATCAAGCAAAGCACAAAGAGCATTAACCACGCCGTTAACACAAGCTTTACGCCAGATAGAATACATGACGTTTTCACTGTAACTAGCATTCAAACCAGCATCAGTCAAAATCTTAACGATCTTTTGCGTCTCGTCTTTGCCTTTTGGATCAAGGCATTGGATTTCGACGTTACCATTGTCATTGGCGAAAGTAATGTGGCCAGGAGCCGTCATCATTGATGCCCACATCGTGACCCCCATAATGATGTGATCCCGAGTCACAAATCTCTCTAGCACATCTTCGTGACCTAAGCCATTAAGCAAGCAGAGCACATAAGTATCTTTGCTAATGATTGGCTTCAGACTGTTTAACATATTTTCTAACTGCATTGACTTGGTAAAGACGATTAACAGATCAACGCTTTCATATTGCTCATCGATTTCTTCAGGACGGTAAATTGGCATCTTTTCCGCAATTTCTTCGTCCTTAACTCTAGCGACCACGCCATTTTCACGGATGGCGGCAATGTTTCTGTCCCAAGTATCGATTAAAGTAACGTCATTGCCAGCTTTCTTTAAATGCCAGCTGAACTTTGAGCCCATAGCTCCAGCTCCAGCAATTGCAATTTTCATAAATTTAGCCTCCTAAATAATTAGTAATCGCTTTCAGCATAAGCTGAAATAGATAAATTAGCAATTGAAAAGAATGCTATAAATAAGTTATTATTAAAGTATGTAAACGGTATCATATTTTTGGAGGCTTATTATGGCTATTATTAATAATGATTTTCATGATGTTTTAACTGGAAGACATTCTGTACGTAGATTTGATCCTTCAGTAAAAATTAGTCGTGAAGAAATGACCGAAATGCTTAAAGAAACCATCACGGCACCATCTGCATGCAACTTACAGGCTTGGAGATTTGTGGTTGTTGATACAGATAAAGGAAGAGAAAAACTGCATAAATATTTTATGAAGTTTAACTTCCCACAGATCGATAAAAGTTCGGCAATTGTTCTATTCTTTGGCAATACTTTGGCTTTTAAAAAGTATAGTAAATTATGGCACAGTATGTATGAAGCCAAAAAGGTAACTAAGGAAGCTATGGATGCGGCTTTAAATACTTTTATGCCTTTATATGAAAAAGCACCAAAGGAAATGTTAGTTGCTGATTCAATGGTTGATACTTCACTTGCTGCAATGCAGTTTATGTTGATAGCTCGTGAGCATGGCTATGATACTAATGCAATGGCCGGTTATGATTCAACTAAGGCTGCAGCCACAATGGGACTTGACCCTAAGCAGTATGTTCCGGTGATGGCAATCGCGGTTGGTAAGCATGATCCAAAGGCTGAGCCTGAGATTGCTACGACTAGATATCAAATTTCAGATTTAGTTGATTTTGATTAATTGCTTATAAAGAAACTTTTTTATGATGAAAAGACTAATAGTAGGAGGGATCTATTATGAGGAAGAGATATTTGTTTTTGATGTCATTAGTTGCATTTTTTAGCATTTTCTTTGTAGGGATGCAAAGTCAAAATGTTTGTGCAGCTAGTCAATATGGCATTGCTCGTAAATATACAACACCTAAGGCAACTCGGGGAACTTGGTACTATCGTGAAACTGACAAGTTCAGCAGTGATAAAAAGACCATTCATACTTTGAAAATTACTGCTCACACTGCTAACAAAGATAAGTTGTATGTACCTTCACAAAAATTCTTTAAGAAGAATGTATATAATGTTTCTTCAAAGAAGCGTAATGCTTTTATCAAGAAGGTTATGAAGAAGAATATTTATGCAGCTTATAACTTTAAGAAGGGCTTTAACGTTAACAATTGGGTTAACTTGGCTGGTGATGGTGTTTACTACATCCCTGTAACCAGAACTGTTAAAGGTAAAAAGGTGAAGGCTTTGAAGATTGCTACTGGTGCTGATCAACATGCCAGCGCTTATGCATTCAAGACCAAGGCTTTAGCTAAGGCTGCTAAGTAATAGAATCTTATTTTAATGAATATTTTAAAAAGACATAGTTAGATTAATATCCAATGTCATTAAGTTAAGACATTGACAATTAAGGGTGCTTTTTTAGAGATCGAATCATTTGGATTCGATCTCTTTTTTTGT
>NZ_JAEHNT010000124.1:0-454 GCF_016742815.1 Lactobacillus sp. A27 | reverse complement strand
GACTTCACCCTTAACCTTATCCTCGTCACCTTTAGTTAAGTGTTCTGGATCTTTTACTGGCACTCTGTCGTCTGGATTCTCTGGGCCTTTTGGATCGTAGTTATCACTTTGGTTTGGCTCAACAGTTACACTAACAGTAGTTGTGGTAGTAGAACCATCTGGGAAGGTAGTCTTAACTACACCAGTACGATTACCAGTTGTTGAAGTATCAGGGGGAGTTACCCATTTATGTGTAGTTCCATCTGGGAAACTAGCCGATTGACCATCTGGAGTTTGAGCAACAACTGTTCTTTCTGCATCAACTTGGCTACCTCTTGGAACAGTTACATCATCTTTAGGTGCAACCTTGTATTTATCACTTTCACCATTAACATGAACAGTTACAGTTACTGGATCAGATTTGGTGTGATCTGGATAAGTTACAGTTACTTCGCCAGTTACATCCTTACCAGCT
>NZ_JAEHNT010000123.1:0-222 GCF_016742815.1 Lactobacillus sp. A27 | reverse complement strand
GCCTTTCTAGGCTGCCTCTTTTATTTTAGGATTCTGCCACTTGCCTAATCCTTTTTCTAAGATGTTCACGGCCGCATTCCAATCGCGAATATGGTGCGTCTGACAGATTGGGCAAGTCCATTCCCGATCCTTAAGGGCTAATTTCTTATAGCTATTTTGTCCCATAATACTGCCACATTGATGGCATCTTTGGGTGGTGTACTTAGGATCAATTGTTAGAAA
>NZ_JAEHNT010000020.1:0-45418 GCF_016742815.1 Lactobacillus sp. A27 | reverse complement strand
TGTAGGTAATCGTACGAGTGACAGTATCTTGACGACTATCTGGGTTGGTAGCGTGAGTAAAGTGGACATCATATAATTGCATTGCCTGATCATCATGATCAAAAATCAAATCTTGTCCATCACTGCTATCTCTTACCAAAACATAATGTTGCTTTTCATAATTGTTAATATCGGCCTTAGTATTGTAGTTAGCATCTGCATCGCTTACACCATATAATGGTTTACTATTAAGTGTCTCACCTGTAGTGTCGTCGATAAAGTTAACTTTAATTACCTGTGAATTTGCTTTATACGTTACAGTTATAGCACTATCTGGATCGCCATATTTAACAGTAGCTTGTGCAACCTGACTCTTATTAGGCGTATAGCCATCTATTTTCGGTACTGGATATTGAGGCAAAATATCGCTGCCAGGAATTGCAGCCCACGCGATCTTATGTGTAAATGGATCTTCAAAGCCTGATCTGGTGAACTCAATAGAATGTTGGGCAACATCGGGATAAATCGGTTTTCCATTTTGATCAACAAACTTAATCGTCCGCGTAACTTTATGTGTATCAGTTACTGGTTTAGCAAATGCGCCTTCATAGATTAATGTATCGCCATCAAAATCTGGAGCAACAGTGTGATCAAAAGCAGCTGTTCCATTTTGATAACCAGCTGCATATTGAGCATCTGAGTTCTGAATAGTTGGTCTCGCTGCCCAATTGATTACTATGCCAGCAGGCAACAAGATACGATCAGCATCAGTCAAGTCGCTATTCTTAGTCATGAAGTCTTCTGGCTTCATAATAATATCTTGACCTTCGTGATAAGTCTTAGCCTGATCTGGCAGATCAACATAGTGATCATTGCCTTGATCATCTTTGTAATGCACCTTGACGTTAACCTTTGCTTGTCCAGTCACCGTCAGCTTAGCTGAAGCAGGCTTCCCCGGTAAAATAGTCAAGTTAGGCAAATTGCTATTGCTAGAAGCCTTGTTTTCACTAAAGATAGCACTTGAAACGCTAATGCTCTTGCCAACATGTTGATAGATGTCTTTATCTACTAAAGGAATCTCAACCCGGGCTGAAGTCCTTGCTGGTAAAGCTTTACTATCAAACTTGAGCATGACTGACTTGACCTCGGACCAATTAGTTATCTGATCTGCCGTTAGCCAGTGCCCATCAGCAGCTGCAGCTTGTGCGTTATTCAAATCTGTCAACGCAGTGGAATACAGCAACTCACCAGCACTCGATAAATCCGTGCCATTGACGGCATCGATTAAGCTAGCCTGCCCGGACATCGTTGGCGTGAATTGACTAACCTTATCTTGACTATCAGGAATGTTGATAATCTGGTAGGCATTAGCAACCTGATTATTAGTGGCATTGATGATTGAACCATAGATCTTCATTTGATCTGGATTAATTCCATGTACATCCTGCGTAGCTAAAGTTGAAATACCTGAGGTATTCCCTGAGACCATAGTGGCAGATGACATTCCCTCAACAGTATTAATTATCCAAGAACCTGGGTAACCGGCTTTTGAGCCATTATAAACAACTTTGCTAGTATCAATCTTTTCTTTTTGTACCAAGCCTTTTAGAGCCTGAGCAACAGTGTGATCAGGGTCATTCAGATTACCGTTCTTAAGGTTATCAGCAACCGTGAAGAAGACAGTTGGCTTAGTTGAATTCTGCACGTCTGGAGCATTTGAGTAAGGAACTGTCACATTCAGTCCGTCTTCTAGCAAGTCATAGTTAGAACAGTCACACTTAATAAAGCGATGACCATCTACCGTAATTACAGACACTGACTTTGGTGTCAATAGTGGCTGATAGGCTACATATGCTCCTGAATATTTAACTGTAACTTTTGACAGATCGGCAACTTCCGCATTATCAGGCACCATAATATAGGTAATTGGATGCTTCAACATTGGATGGCCATAAGCTGATACACAGGTTTCATAAGTCATGGTACCGGCATTTTTCTCGCCGGGCACCGTACTGGTCTGATGAGCTGGATATACAGCGGTAAATGTGCCTTCCTTAACTTTATTAACCAGCCGATCAATGACCGTTGTCATTGGCATCATCACTTCACCATTAAAACTAGGTGAAGACAAAGTCGTTTTGGTAGTCAAAAGATCGCCAACTAGTACTGGTTTGCCATTAGCGTAGGTCTTGGAATAAGTGCCGTGCTTAGATGACAGATCATATTCAACATCTGGATTCCATTGGGCTATTCGTACGTTCAATGATCTGATTTTCTTATTCGGAGTTACGTGAAATGTTAAAGTATTGCCAAATTGGTCAGGGGTAATCACTGCGGAAGTACCATCAACGTAGCTAACGATAAAATTAATATTATCTGGATCTTGATCTTGATCTTGATAGATTGTATTCTCTGACAAAGTTAAAGTTGCCGGAACATTATATCCATCAGGCAGGTCAACGGTTAGGTTAGCATCTGTTATATCCAACGTCGATTGATTGCTGAGCGTAAAGTAATGCATATCAGTAGTAGAACTTGCCTTGCCATCAACAACCATAACTCCACTAGTGTCCTTGCCTGGATTATCTTTATCATGGGCAGTATATTCCGTTAAATAATTTACCGTGGCCGCCCAATCAATATCTTTCACAGTTGGATAAATCGTTAAGTCATCAATGCCTGTACCGGTAATGGTCCCTATATGGCTAGGCTTAGTAGTCACATTAACTATCGTACCCGAAATAGTTGATTTATCTTTATCTAAGAACTTAGCATGATACTTCTTATTAACAAAATCACTTGCCGGAATATCGAAGTGGCCGGTTATCTTAAAGTTAAAGTGATTTGACTGCCCCTTTAATAAGCTAGTGATCTGTTCTTCATTTAACACGATATGAGCTACATTATTGGCGTCAATCGTTAATTGATCAGGGGTTAGAACTAATGACCGATCTTCATCGTTCAAAGTAATATTAGTTAACTTGTAATTCTTGTCCAAGGCTAAGTTCAGATCAACTTGATTAAAGTCCTTCAGTGGTGTCCCCAAGGTCAAAGCAGGACGGGTCGTAAATTCTTGTCCGTTAATGATAGGTTGGGGAACATGAACTAAATCTGCGCTTAATTCAGGCTCTTTACCGATTGCGGTAACCTTCAAGCTGGCATGATTTTCTGCAGAACCCGTAGTATCAATTGTAATCGTATTAGTCATCGAGGCTAAGGGATTTATATTCTGATCATAATGCAGATTAATGTTTTGAGTAATAGTGCCACCATTAATGAAATGATCTTCGATCTTGTAATAATCGATAGTTTCAGTAAAAGTAGTCTTCCCAAAAACAGGAGCCAAAACTGCTACATCGGTTGTTCCTAAACTCAGGCCACCCTTCTTAGGAATGGTAATAGTATAAGTGTCACCAGCTTGAAAGTCGGCTGAATTCATAGTTAATTTAGCAGTCTTTTGCTTTTCATCGAGCTGACCATGATCAATAGTTAATGTACTGTTTTTGCCAAAAGTAGCACTCGCAGATGGAGCCTCTTTGCCAATTTTATCTCGGTTAGCAGCTGCATCAGTTCTATCTTCTTGCACATTGCTGGTAGTAGAATTAGACGGACTATCAGCAGTCAATTTGGTTTCTTGTGTTTCAGTAACAGGCGTCTTCACTTTGCTTTCACTGTCTTGTTTGACAGTGCGAGCTGCATATAAACTGTTACTATTTAGATCTGTCTTAGCTGCCTTGGCTTCTACGACGAGCGGCTTATCAGCATCTTGTCTTTCTGTAGTAGCTGGTTTAATAGTAATCGTCTCATCTTGAGCCGACTCAGAAGTATTGGCGTTAGTTTGTTCACTCTCTTGAGAAATTGATTCATTAGAATTGCTGGTTTCCGCTTGAACTGTATCAGCTTTGATCCCGAAAAAACTAATCCCAATTAAGACACTTGCAACTCCAATTGTTAATTTTCTAATAGAATAATGATTTTTCCTCTCACGCATCTCTATCACTCCCTAAAAATAACAAAGATATTGTCCTCAATTTTATCTTATGTCTTATACGATTATTGTACTACCAGAGATTAATAAAATATACTTAGAAATTCTGAAAAAGAGTGAAATAACAATTTTTGCTTGATGGTAATAAAAAAGCATTCCTACAGATTTCTCATCTGTAGGAATGCTTCTTCTAATCAAGTGAATCTTTCATTCTAATTAAATTACTTAATCCTCTTTTCTGTCCTTTTTACCAAGTTCAAACAAACTTGCTAGCGATATAGTCAATAACCCTAGAATAATACCAATCTTACTACTCTTTTCACCAGTCTGTGGTAAAGTTTCTCCATTAGTTTTAGCCTTATTATCTATAGCTGTACTATGAGAATTATTAACCATAGAATTAGGAACATTATTTGACTTAATCCTCTTCATTAACAATTCAGACTTAGGCCCGTTACTTCTGTTAGATGTTTCGGCCTTAGCTGGTCTATTTGAACTGGTCAAATGCTTTTTAGCTACTGTTCTTACTTTCTCCTTCTTATCATTATTCTCCACTTTACGTGACTTATGCTCAATTAAATGTTTAGAGTCTTTGTTAGGAACTTCTGGATTTTGCTTTTGCGGCTCTTCAGGTTTCTGAGGCGTTTCAGGATTTTCTGGACTATCCTTTGGCCCTGTTGGATTATCATCTGGTGGAGTTGTTGGCTCTTGTGGTTCAACGTTTTTACTATAAGTTACTGTTCTTACCACATCATGAGCACCATGATCCACTTCAACTGCAGGTACCACGGCTTGATCTGGAGTATATCCTGGAATCTCTGGGGATACAACTTTACCGAATCTTTGTCCAAGTTACACCTTCCTGCCCAGTTACAAGGTTTCTAGTTCCTGTCTTAGTGAAGATCAATGGCGTAGCTTCATAGTCATCATGGGGCTTGCTACCATTATGGCTTCAAAGTTCATGCCTTTGTAAGTGATGATGGCTACTTGCTTGATTACGCAGTCACTAAAGCATCAGTACATGATACTAAAGAAACCACGGAGCTGATGGGCAACGTCCATCCTGCTAACCATTATCTTTTAGGCGATGAAGGCTACCTCGACAAAGATTTAGCTTTTAAGCTAAAACAAATGGGCTATAAGCTTTGGACGCCATACCGCAAAAACATGCGAGATGCTAAAGAGCATAACTATCATCAGCCAATAGCTATCAGAAGAACAATCGAGAGCGATTTTTCCTCGCTTAGCTACTATAACGCTGAAAACAATCGCGCCCGGAGCTTAACAGGTTTTCAAGAACGGCTTAAAGTTGCAGTTTTGGCTTACAATATGGCATATTGTCTAGAACGATTTAACTAGCACCACGCGTATAAGTTTATTTGTTTTGAACCAGAAAGACACAAAAATCTTTGTTGTGATTTTACTAAATTAGAAAAGTATTGTTATGAAGTTTCAAACATTAATTAGATAAAAATTACTAAAAATAAAAGGGTAATGATCTTCGCATAAAATTGTCGATCATCTACCCCCTTTATTTTTTTAAATCAATCAAAAAGTAGTTCTCATCCCCACGATATGTGGCAATCGAATACTCAATCGGAACTTCATTCTTGGTATAGCCATAAGTATGAAAATAAAATACCGGATCTTGCTCTTTAATATCTAATAAATCCGCCGTCATTTCATTAGCAGCTTTAACTTCCAATTTTCGCTTCACATGGACAACCGGAAAATTTCTTTTACTCAATTCTTGATAAAGCGACTGAATTGAAAAATCGATCTCTTCAAAATTAGCCAAGTGTTTTACAGGTAAATATGTTGTCACTACTACATTAGGACTACCATCAGCCGAACGTAAACGCGTTAACTTGTAGACTTCATCGTTCGCCTTCAACTTTAAAGCTTGCCTTACCTCTTCTGTAGACTTTGCTTTTTTAAAGTAAAGAACTTGAGTCTGAGCAGTTAAACCTTTTTGCTTCATTTCACAATCATAGCTTTGAATGACATGAGTAAATTCCTGGGCAATTTTAGTCTGCTTAACAATTGTACCAACATGCTTACGGCGTTCTAAGTAGCCCTGATTAACCAAACCCTGGACAGCATGACTAATCGTTGGACGAGAGACTTCGTATTTAGCTGCAAGTTCTACTTCTTTCGGAATCAGATCACCGGTTTGATAACTGCCATCAGTTATCTGCTTACGCAAAATTTCTTCAATTTCTTGATACTTCGCCTTAGTCATGAGGCAAAAACTCCTGTGCTTTTTCTAATACGCTAATCGCATTCAAGCTATGCTCTGCAGCTTCATCGGCCGCTTGCTGATCATGCTCTTTGATCTTACGTGCAAAGTAATTAAACTCGCTAATCATGCGGTGATCATACTTATTGAAGTTATAATGCTTTGGCTCTTCTTTTCCTATTTGAACATAATAATCAGGCAGAGCATTTAATGGTCCATCAAAGTAGATTAACCCCTTCTCGCCTTCAATATAAGAACGAGTTGGTCCAACTGCATCCTTGGCTGCAATTAAACTAGCTTGCTTATCATCATAAGTTAAATTCAGAATACCGGAAGTGTCAGTACCACGCTGAATTGTTGGTAAGTATGAAATTTGATTTGGCTGACCAAATAAACTGACACAGAAATTGATGTTGTAGATATTCATATCCATTAAAGCACCGCCACCCATTTTACGATCAAACTTAGGAATATGAACACCTGCTAAGAAGTCCGCATAGTGACTAGAAATCTGTGTTAAATTTAAAGCTACAACATGAACCTTGCCAATCTTTTCCAGATCTTCTTTTAAGTGGAAGTAGTTTTCAAGATAAAGAACGGTCATGGCTTCAAACAGCAACACATGGTGCTCATCCGCTATCTTTTTAAGCTCTTTTACTTGCTCACTAGTTTCAACTAATGGCTTTTCACAAACAACATTTTTACCAGCTGCTAAAGCCTCTTTAGCAATGGAAAAATGCAGTGAATTAGGCACGCCAATATAAACCGTATCAATGTTGCTAGCTGCAAACATTGCCTCATTGTCTGTGTAGACTTTGTTAATTTGATACTTTTGGGCTAATCCCTCTGCCACGCTTTTTGACCTAGCTAAAGTAGAAATTGCCACTAGTTCTACATTCTGCATTTGATTACTTGCAGATAAAAAATCATGAACAATCTGGCCACTACCAACGATTCCTAACTTCATTTTTTTCTCCTAACGTTCAATCTCAATACTGTCCACATGATTATCTTCCATCCGCCGCTTTAATGCTTCGTAAATCTTCACACCGGCAGAACAGCCAATTCGATCGGCACCTGCCCGAACCATGGCTAAAAAGTCATCACTGTTGCGAATGCCGCCGGCTGCCTTAACTTTAACATCATCGCCAACCACAGACTTCATTAACTTGACGTCTTCAACCTTAGCGCCAGATATCCCAAAGCCAGTGGAAGTTTTAATAAAATCAGGCTTAACTTCTTTAGCAATCTCAGCCAACTTCTTAATTTCATCCTTAGTTAAGTAGCAGTTTTCAAAAATTACTTTGCATGGAATATGATGCTCATGACAAACAGCAACCACTTCAGTCATTTCTCGCTTAATATAATCGTAGTTCTTAGCCTTTAATTCGGTAATGTTAATGACGTAATCAATTTCGTTAGCGCCATTTTTGATTGCATCCCTCGTATCAAGAACTTTTGATTCAATCGTCTGTTGTCCTAAAGGAAAAGCAATCGCAGCACCTGTATCAATATCCGTGCCCTTTAATTGCTCAGCACAGAACTTAGACTGCACTTGGTTAATCGCCACCATCTTGAAGTGATACTTTTTCGCCTCATCACAAAGCTTTTTCATGTCTGCCCGCGTTGCATCCGCATGTAAATTGGTGTGATCGATTAATCTAGCAAAATCATCTAAAGCGTATTTCATAATTTAAGCCTCTTCTATTATGTAATAACATATTGCTTACACAATTGATGATAAAGCACACAATTGCATAAGTCAACATATATGTTATTACATAATAAAAAATACCTAGAAATAATCGTTCTAGGTATTTGATTTAAAAAGTTATTCTTTTAATTCAACATGCTCTTAGCATATGGCAATTCAAGTGATGGATCAGCATTCAAAGTCAAATCCGCAAATTGATTATCATTATAAAGATTATATGCAGCAGCACCAATCATCGCAGCGTTATCACCACAAAGCTTGATATCTGGTAAAATCACCTTTGGTTGATCTGCCTTAGGTAGTTTAGCAATTTCTGCACTCATGCGATCACGCAAACCATGGTTAGCAGCAACTCCACCACCCATGATAAAGGTCTTAGGCTTGTACTGCTTAATTGCACGAATCGTCTTATGTGCTAAAACATCAATTACCGCAGCTTGGAAGCTGGCAGCCAAATCGTATTTATTCAACTTTTCATGAATTTGATCAGCATGGTGGCAAGTGTTGATAAATGCTGACTTGAGTCCTGAGAATGAGAAATCATAGTCATCATCTTCCATCATTGCACGTGGGAAGTTAAAGGTATCCTTTCCTTCGTGAGCCCATGCATCAATGGTCTTACCTGCTGGATAATTTACCCCAAGTACACGGCCAATCTTGTCGTATGCTTCACCAGCGGCATCATCACGAGTATCACCGATAATTTCAAAATGAACTGGATCTTTTAACAAGACAATTTCAGTATGTCCACCAGAAACTTGCAATGCCAAAGCAGGATATTCAATCTCATCCTTTAATTGCGCTGCCGTAATGTGACCCATAATGTGATCGACACCAATCAAAGGAATACCAGTAGCCATTGAGGCTGCCTTAGCTGCGCTAACACCGATCAAAAGCGAACCGACAAGTCCTGGGCCATAAGTAACCGCAATAGCATCAATGTCTTTCCAACCACAGTTTGCTTCATTCAAAGCTTCTTTAGTAATTTGGCTAACAACTTCAATATGGTGACGACTGGCAACTTCTGGTACTACACCACCGAATCTTTGATGACTCTTGATTTGTGTTGCCACAATTAAACTTTCAATTTCACGTCCATTTTTGATAACAGCTGTGGAAGTTTCATCACATGAACTTTCATAAGCTAAAATGCGAATATCTTTTTTCTCACTCAAAACGTAAACTTCTTTCTTCTAATTTGATGTGGCTTTAACCATAAAACCATATTTATTGCATCAGTATGCGTATCTTGATAATAATTTTTACGAATAAAATTGCTTGTAAATCCTAATGAGCGGTATAACCGTTGAGCAATCTCATTATCCGTACGTACTTCTAAAGTCACGCAATCACTGTCATTCTCACGAGCACGATTGATCATCATTTCCATCAAATAATGACCTATGTGCTGATGTTGATAAAGCGGAGAAACAGCGATATTAGTAATATGCGTTTCTTCTGGACTAAATCTTGCACCAATGAATGCTACCAAATTTGAGGCGTGATAAGCCACTAAATAAAGAGAATTATTTCTTTTTCTCAATTCGGTTGCAAAAGAAAATTGGTTCCAAGGGGTTCTTCCAGAATAAACCTGCTGCTCTAATACTAATAGATCTGGAATATTATCATCATTAGCTTGCATTACTTGCAAAATTTTGCCATTTACATTGGTAATAAATGGCGTAAAACTCATATCAATTTGATTAACTGATTGATGAAAAAACTGATTAAACTTCTTCAACATAATGACTATCCGGTTCGAATGGCTTTCCTGTTTTCTTATGCCAATCTACTTCTGCTTGCGTTCTGCGCAAATATCTTGGCAATAACTTATCTGGATCTACTGGTTGGGTATCAATTGCTAATTGACCAATTAAGCCAGCATGAATCACATTTTGCTCATCGGTGCCATATTCATATGGGATATTCAAAGCTTTAATCTTTTCATCTTGTTTTTCAAGACCAGAACCAACAAATACAATCTTATCGACCTTATTTTGTGCTGCATATTCTTGAATAGCCTTAATCAAGACGTCGATATTGTAATGACCATCCGGAATTACATTTTTAGGAATATCCCCACTAATGTATCCTGCAGCAAAATAATTATCATTTCTAGCATCTAAACCGGTAATTACTAAAGCTGGTTCTTTAACCCCTTTAGCTAAAGCTTGCAAAGTAGAAATACCAACTACTTCTTTATTTAAAATGCTAGCAAACATTTTAACAGTAGTAATTCCAATTCTTAAACCGGTGTATGAACCTGGTCCGATTGCTACAGCAAAACGGTCTATATCGTTTAAAGTTAATTTATTTTCTTTTAAAATCTCTTCAATTAATGGATCAAGGTGTTCGCTATGATTACGTTCATCTCGCTCATTCTTCTCAACAATAACTTGTTGATCTTCATTTAAGGCAACGCTTAAATGATTAGTAGCTGTAGAAACACTTAAGATTTTCATTAATATTATTCTCTTTCTGCTTAAATTACTTTTTTATTTTAACACGAGAAACAGCTTGCAATACAACGTAGATTACAACCATTTGCACCCAAGGAATAATCATTTCTTTAGGCAATCGTTGAACTAAAGCAGCGTTAAAATTCATCCCGTACATCAGATGAAGCCACAATGTATTCATTCCGATATTCACAATAATTGTTACTAAAATTGTTGAAGCAACAATTCGCCACACTTTAACTGGATGATCGTATAAAAATAATGCATAAATTAATGGCCCAACCATTGCAGTCAAAGTAAAACCAATAAAGAAGCCTCCTTGATTGCCAAAAATAGCAGAGGAGACCAAGTCACTGATTCCACCACCAATTGTGCCCCAAACTGGACCAAAAAAGTAAGCTAATAATACGCTACCGATAAAGCCTAGGCCTACTTTAACCGTAGTTGGACCAAATGAAAATTGCCCCAAAATAATTTTCATTGCGACTATCATGCCCAAAAAAATCATCTGTTGCAAATCTGTACGTAAAATCTTTTTTGTATTCATCTATTTCTCCATCCTCTCTCATCATGAAAAAAACATGACCAATTTGTCATGTCTTTTATTATATCTCACGCCACTTCAATTCGCAGACTGCCTGCTCATTTCCGTCATTCGTTTCAACTGCATGATAGGATTTGGTAGCATCATTTTGTATTAAATTCATGCAAGAAATTATCTCGTCGCCATAATGTACTTCTTTATCAAACTTGATATCAATAGTTTCCACTACATGATTTCTTAGGAAATCACGATCTAACATATCAACAAACCAACTAAAATAATGACTGTTGGTAACATGATGATTAGTATCTAAATCATCATATCTTGCCCGATATTTTCTTCTATTCTCATAATTATCTTGTGCTCTCAAACGAGGAAAACGGGGCATTTTCTTCAGTAATGGCACGCCCCAATCTTCCATCATTTTTACATCGGCAGGAACTAAATGGCGCTTTTTAAGATCAAGCATGACCCATTGGCTTTTTACGCTAACCAATGGATTCCCTTCAGAATCACTAATACCAAAATCACGGTATTCAAAAAAACGATTGTATCCACTGGCATTAGTACTCAAAATGACTTGATCACCGGCTTCAGGTAATCGCTTAATATCAAAATGATATTGAGTAACCACCCAACCTAATCCTCTTTTTATTAAATCATCTGTACCAGCATGGCTGTTACTTAATTGATGTTCTGAAACTTGCATCAATAATTCAACCATAGCCGGCAACTCTAGACGACGATTTTCATCACAATCTCTAAATTCAATCTGGTAGTTTTCAGCATATTTCATAATTTATTTTTGATGATATTGATCATATAACTCATTCTTAGAAACATGGTGCTCTTTAGCTACTTGCTTAATCGCATCTTTCTTTGATTCGCCTTTTTCTACTAAGGCATTGACTAAATCAATCAGTTCTGGCCAAGACAATTGTTTTGGTGCCTCAGTATTTGGTGAAATCAAAATTACGAATTCTCCACGAGGTGCATTTTGAGCAAAATATTCGGTTACTTCTTCAACACTGCCACGGATAAATTCCTCATGAATTTTAGTTAATTCACGTGCAGCTACAATCTGACGATCTTTAGGTAAAACAGTAGCTAAATTTTTCAGTGTTTTAGCTAAACGATGCGGTGCCTCATAAAAGATAGATGTGGCCTTAGCTTGATTCATTTGTTCAAAGTAGGGTTTTTGTTCAGAACTTTTACGTGGTAAAAAGCCGTAATAGGTAAATGGCTGCGCATCAAAACCAGAAGCAATAAGTGCGGTCGCAAAAGCAGACGGACCTGGAAGAGGAACCACTGGAATATCATTTTTAATACATTCTTGAACCAAGATATATCCTGGATCAGAAATAACCGGCATCCCGGCATCACTTATTTCCGCAATTACTGCACCATCTTTCATTAATTTAATTAATTCTGGCGCACGTTCTTTAGAATTATATTTATGAAATGAAATCATGCGATTATGAACGCCAATTTTTTCTAGTAAAATTCCACTAGTTCTGGTATCTTCAGCCGCAATGTAATCTGCATCAGTCAGAACTTTTTTAGCTCTAATTGTAATATCTTCTAAATTACCAATAGGTGTAGGAACCAGGTATAACTTACCTTCATCTTTTGCATAACTGCTTTGCCGTTTCAATTTATCTGCCATCCTTCTTTATGCCTTTTTTTTCGCCAAAATTATCTAAAATATCAAGACAAAACATGCAATCTGCACTAGGATCACGATGTGAGCCATAATACATATTACAAATATGGTAACCAGAATCATAAATCTTCTTTAATGACTCTAAACCACTTTGCGTCTTAGTTTCCGGCGCAGGCTGATTTGCAGTTAATTTATCTAATTTTTCATGAAGCAACTGATTTTCTACTTTTAATTCAGTATTTTCTTTTAAAGTATCTAAAATATCATTCTCAAGACTAGCAATAGTCTTAGTCATATTTTCAGTTGTTTCCTTCAGTCTCTGCAATTTTAAATATGGATCCAATTTAAAACACCTACTTCCAATTTAAAGCAAGATAATCTAAAGAATTGCGAAAATTAACATTGCTTAAACGCATCTTATCTATTTCAACCAAATTATCTAGCATTCGTGCAGCTATATTTAGCTTAAGCGAATCAGACAGATCATGTTCTGCTAATAACTTCAACTTAACCAAAATATAGCGCTGCTCTGATACTAATTTAGCATTCTCCGACAGCTTATGTGCACTAACTAAAGCCAAACTATTATGTTCTAGCATTTCTTGGTAGAAATATTTTATTGCCTGATCTAATTTATCAAGATTACCCAGTTCTTCAATTTCACTCTTAGAAAAACCATTTTCTAGTAACAATGCAGTCTTTCCGGTAGGCTTTTCGCCATTATCAAAATTGATAATCTGAGTTCTAGATCGAACTGTTGGTAAAATTTGATCACTGTTATTAGTAATTAAAATTGTAACTACAGGAGCAACGGGTTCTTCTAGCAAGTTAAGCAAACCATTAGCTGCGGATAAGGTCATTTTTTGAGCTTCATTAATAAAGAAAAAGCGCCGACTACTTTCAACCGGACTTTTAGTCAATTCTTCTTTTAAAGGCCGCACTTGATCGATTCCCAAAGTTTGTTTACCTTCAGGTTCAACTAATAGAACATCTGGATGATTACCAGATAAAATTTGTTTACAATTTTGACAAGTCCCATCCGGTTTATTTTCACCAGTACAATTAAATAAACAAGCTAACCAATAGGCCGTATTAAGTGCGCGACTCTCATCGCTATCTACGAATAAGTAGCTATGGGCTAATTTCTTTTGCTGGTATGCTCTTTGTAAAAATTGGGCTTGCTTCGTCCCTATATTAGAAATATCAATCATTTAAAAACGCTTAAACTTATCAACTGGAACAACAAAACAAATTGCACCACCTACAGTAACCTTTAATGGTTGAGTTATTTCATACCCTGTAGAAATCATATGTGGTGTTGCGATTTCTTCTCTTGCCCGTGATTCTTTCTTAATTACTTTTAGTACATCATCGACTTCTTCATCTTTGCATCCCACTAAAAATGTGGTGTTACCTTGACTCAAAAAGCCGCCTGAAGTTGCTAATTTAGTAGCACGGAAATTGCTTTTAACAAATGCTCTTTGTAGATTATTTGAATCTTCTTTTTGTACAATCGCAATTACTAATTTCATTTAATCAATCCTTAAAATATCTCTGGCAATCTTTTTTCTAGAGCTTCAATTACTTGATTTACGACATCATCAATTGGTTGACTGGCATCAATTGTTACAAAACGATCTGGATATAAATTCTTCACTTTTAAAAATCCAGCATAAACTTTTTTATGAAAAGCCATATTTTCTTGTTCTAACCGGTCTTCTTGGCCTGGACGAAGTTTTTGAATTCGATTAAGACCAACTTCAGGAGCAATATCCAAAAAGAAAGTCAAATCAGGATCTAATTTTCCTGTCGCAAAATCATTAATTTGCTTAACTTCTTTGATCCCTAAATCTCGGCCTTCTCCTTGATATGCTAGTGAACTATCAACAAAACGATCTGAAAAGACAATCTTGCCTTCACTAAGAGCTGGACGAATTATTTCTTCTACGTGTTGACTTCTTGCAGCCGCATATAGAAGCGCCTCTGTTTTGGCATCCATTTTATCATTTGCTGGATCCAAAATAATATCGCGAATTTTTTCTGCAATTTTTGATCCACCGGGTTCTCGAGTCACAAGATATTGTGGCTTAAGTTTAGGGCCAATCTTATCCAAAACCTCTTTTAAAACTGTACTTTTTCCTGCGCCATCAGGACCTTCAAAACTAACAAAATAACCTCTCATAAAATCCTCCATAGGTCTATTTTACAGAAGTTTCACATAGATTAACAGCCCTAGCAATTTTTAATTTATAAAATTAAAAAAGTCCCATAATGGGACTTAAATTTTACTGCGTAATCGCATTAGTGATACCACTAAATCTTGTGCCTCGATGACGGGCTTCATTATATAAAAAAGTATACTTTGCTTTTAAAATTCTACCTTGAATATAATTATCATCTGATAAATCCAAAGTATTTTGATCTAGATCTTGTTCTAAAGCTAGTTGATTCTGCAATTTTTCAATTTCAGTTACTAGCTTTTGATCACCTAGTTCTTTAATTTTATTTTTATTTCTTCTAGCCATTATAATGCCGTTCTTCCTTGCACTGCTCGCTTTAAAGTAATGGAATTAGCATATTCAATATCACTGCCCACAGATAAGCCAGCTGCTAATCGAGTAACCTTAATTCCGGCTGGCTTAATTAACTTGCTAATATACATAGCAGTTGATTCACCTTCTGGAGTTGAGTTAAGAGCTAAAATTACTTCTTTTACATCATCATTTTTTTGTAAACGAGTAATCAATGACTTAATATTAATCTCTTCTGGTCCAATTCCATCCATTGGAGAAAGAACACCGTGAAGCACATGATAAAGACCATCATATTCACCCATATCTTCAAAAGCCATCAAATCCTTAGGTTGTTCAACAACCATAATGGTAGTTTGATCACGATTAGGATTGGAGCAAATATCACAAACTTCTTTTTCAGTAATATTTCCACAAATAGGACATTGATGAATATCATTCTTCACTTGAATTAAAGCTTTAGAAAAATCTTCAACATCCTTTTCTGGCATATCCATTGTATAAAAAGCCAAACGAGTGGCAGTCTTTTCACCTACTCCAGGCAGCCTCATATAAGCATCAATCAAATGAGCTATTGGTAATGGATACTGCAATTACATCAAACCTTTCGTGTACTTGCCTAAACTTGCTTGAGTTGCTTCATCAATTTGAGATAATCCTTTGTTAACAGCATCAATGACTAAATCTTGAAGCATATCTGGATCATCTGGATCAATTGCTTCTTTATCGATCTTAATGTCTTTAAGCTTACGATCGCCTGTAAAAGTAGCTACTACAAGATCATCAGCTGACTTACCAGTAAATTCTTGTGCAGTAATATTTTCTTGTTCTTGGGCCATTTGTGCTTGAAGCTTCTTTGCTTGCTTCATCATTTGTTGCATGTTCATTCCGCCCATGCCCATACCGCCAAAGTTAGGTCTTCTACTCATTTTAATTCTTCTCCTTAATCTTTAATCGTTACAGCATCCCCAAAGAGATCTTTAGCCTTATTCACTATTTCAGAATTTTCTTTAGATTCTTTATTTTCAATCTGTTGCTTTTTCTTAGCAAGCAGTTCTTCCTTGTGACTTTCGACAAATTCTTTTCTCACAGCAAGCCAATCATCATCTGGGACTAACACAATTCCATATGAATGCTTAGCAAATTTCTCAATCAAATCTGTCAACTTATCCAGTAAGTCACCATCTGAAGCATTTTCAAACCATAAAGTATACTTACACTTCATTACAACCTGGTCCGGACTAGCAGCCACAGGTTCAAGAACATCTAATAATGCTTTCTCTGAAACTTCTAACACAGATTGTAAATCTGGCCATACATTCTTAATAGCGGTCAGATCTTCTTTGGTTGCATTTTCAAGAACATGATAAACCTGTTTTCGATTTTCTGCTGTAGTTTTTTTGATTTTTCTTGGTGATTTTTTAACTTCCTTAACAATTGTTTTTTTGGTAATTTTAGGAGACGTCTTTGGTACAGCCGTATCCAAATGGAACACTTGATCCTTAGCCAGCATTGGCTTATTGGACAGCTTAATAATTTGTTGCGTTAAGTCTACTACCTGTTTTTTTAATGCAGCTAGTTCTGCTTGCATATCAGTATTAACTTTAGCTGGAGCAGCTTGAACCGGAGCAGCTGTCGATGATGCTACTTGCTCTTCTTGCTTGCTGCCAGCTTCTACTAAAAATACTTCAAGCGGAATTTGTTGCTGATTAGTGTAACGCAGATCATTCAGTGCTTTATTTGCTAAAGTAATCAGACGATAGAATATATTTGTAGGTATATCCTTAATTTTTTGTACAAAATCTTCAGATAAAAACGTACTCTGGTTGTCGTCTCCCGCCTTGATCAACATCAAACTCTTAGTTGCCATCTCAATCAATTCATCCAAAATGTTTTTAGAACTAGCCCCTTGCGCTAATTCAGTTTGAGCTAATTTTAAAGCTGATTCTGGATTCTGCTCTAGCAATGCTAACAATATTTTTTCAATATTTTCCTTTGCAGCAAAGCCTGTAATTTCCAAAGCGTCTTGATAATTGACGCTTTCTTTCTCATAGCTAAGCAGCTGATCCAAGATACTAAGCGCATCCCGCATCCCACCATCTGCTACTTGTGCAATGACAGCTAGAGCTTTATCTTCATATTTGATATTCTCCTGATCAAGAATATATTTCATTCTCTTCTCAAGATCATCTTTTGAAATGCGTTTAAAGTTATAGCGTTGCGTTCTTGAAATAATAGTAGCTGGAACCTTCTGTAATTCGGTTGTCGCCAAAATAAACACAACGTGTTCTGGTGGTTCTTCTAGTGTCTTAAGCAATGCATTAAAAGCACCCATTGATAGCATATGAACTTCGTCAATAATGTAGACTTTATATTTTCCTTCTGTTGGAGCATATTTTACCTTATCGCGAATCTCACGAATTTCATCTACACCATTGTTAGAAGCCGCATCAATTTCCATAATATCAGGCATTGAACCTTTATCTGCAGCTATACAATTAGCACATTCATTACAAGGTTCGCCATCTTGAAGATTAGTACAGTTTAACGCTTTAGCAAAAATTTTAGCACAGGAGGTTTTACCTGTACCGCGAGGTCCCGCAAATAAAAATGCATGGGATACTTTGCCTCTTTTAATCGCATTTTTAAGAGTATCAGTAATTGACTCTTGGCCAATCACACTATCAAAAGTCCGTGGTCGCCATTTACGATATAGCGCTTGATAAGCCATAAATTCTCTTCCCTAGTAAAAAAACTCCTAACTCTTTAAAAGAGTTAAGAGTTTGTAATTGTCTAATAAAAGGCACATGCCTGAACAACCTTAGTGCTGCTACCTTCCGGTCCTGACACGATTCAGAGGTCAAACATTGCCCACAAAGTATCATAACGTATTTCGCAATTTTTTTCTAGTTTCTAGCCTAAAAATTTAATTATTTTCTGCTTTTTTAGCTAATTTTTCGGCCTTTTGTTTTTCTCGAATTGCACGAAAGAAATCCTTCAGCATTTGAGCACATTGATCACGATATAAACCACGAATGCTATGTGGATGGTGATTAAACTTTTCCACTTCAAACAAATCCACAACTGATCCACAAGCTCCAGCTTTTGGATCAAGTGCACCAAAGTAGACATCCTTAATTCGCGAGTTAATAATTGCACCAGCACACATTGGACAAGGCTCCAGCGTGACAAATAAACTGCAATCGATTAAACGCCACATACCCAAATTATGACATGCTTCTTTGATAGCAATCATTTCAGCATGTTGAGTAGCATCTTCGTCTAATTCCCGCCTATTATAGCCTGTGCCTATTACTTTTCCTTCGGGATCAACTACTACTGCTCCGATAGGAACCTCTCCTTGCTTCTCAGCCTCTTTAGCTTGATCTATGGCTAATTCCATATATTTCTTTTTATTAGCGCTAGACAGCATTATTATCCCTCTTAACGGACTTCAAAATATAGTATCCCTTATCTCTAGTAAGAATCTCACACTTTCCATAGGTAGCAGTCATCAACTTACGTGCACTAGGTTCGCCTTGCTTTTTCTGAATAACTACTAAAAGTACGCCCTGATCAACCAAATGATCGCTCGCACCGGCAATAATTTCACTGACAACTTTTTTACCGGCTCTAATTGGCGGATTGGTTAAAACTAAGCCGTACTTCTTATCCACCTGTGCATAACAATCAGAGGAATAAATATTTACGTTTGAAATGTGATTTACTTGTGCATTCTGTTTAGCCAAATTCAAACCACGCTCATTGACATCAACCATGTCGACAGTTTGACTAGGCCAAAACTTTGCAGCAAATAATCCAATAGGACCATATCCTGTTCCCACATCTAAAATATTTTCTTGTGGAAAAGTCACTTCTTTCATAGCTTTGATCAAAACGCCAGAGCCGTAATCCACGCGCATTTTTGAGAAAACACCAGCGTCAGTGGTAAATTTCAAATCAATGTTATCCACATGATAATCAATCACATGTTCATCATGCGCAGTCGTTGGATCTGTCGCAAAATACATTTGATTTTTATCTGTACTCATCCTATTTTTCCTTTCTTTTTTCCAGCCAATCTTTAAATTTTTCTACTTCATTTTCATCTCGTCTCTTTTTTAAAGATTGAATTTCTGCTTGCATTTGCTTATTTTGATCAGCTAAATCTTTGTTTTGTTTCTCAAGATCATCAAGCTTTTTTAGTACTAATTCAATATCGTCATGCGTATGTAGTGTATTTGCACCATTAGTTTTACGCATTAAGTAAGAAGTAATTGATGAGGTAAGCATTCCGACTATACCAATTCCTAACAGCATAATAACCAGTGTAACAAATTTACCCACAATGCTATGAGGAGGAATAGTTTTTCCAAATATTGCATCATATCCTACCGTTGATGCCGTCGATAAAGCCCACCAAAATGCAGTATCTAATGACACATGCTCGGTAATTGCAAACGCCTCAGCACCAACTAATAAGAAGGTAATAGTAAAAAAGACAACATACAGCAAACCGTTAGTATGAAAAATTATTTTTAATTTTCCCATTAGGCCTGCAAGACGAATCAATCTTAACAATCTTAAATCAGAAACTAAACCTGATAAATTAAAAATATTTAACCCCACAAATAATAATCCTATTGGAATAATAGATAATAAATCATAAATGTGGGTTTTAAAATACAGCTTTTTATCATCCGCTTCATAGAAGCGATAAAAATAATCTATTGCAAAAAATAAAACAATAGCACAGTTTATCCAAAACCATTTACTGGTTGGCTGATTTATACTGATGACAGCAGCAAAATCTAAAATAATTAAAAAAATAGAAATGATAGACAAAATTGCCATTACCCATTGATAGGGAGTTAATTTTTTATCTAAACCAATCATCATAAAATTTATTATACAAAAAAATAAGCTCTTCGCACATAGCAAAGAGCTTATTCTTAATGCCCAGTTGGGCTGTAACTATTTAAGGGTTACAGTTGCGCCAACTTCTTCAAGCTTAGCCTTGATGTCGTTAGCTTCGTCTTCTGAAACGCCTTCCTTAACGTTCTTAGGAGCACCATCAACAAGGTCCTTTGAGTCCTTAAGGCCAAGACCAGTAATGTCACGAACTGCCTTAATAACCTTAACCTTTTCTTGACCAGCTTCAGTCAATTCAACGTCGAATTCTGACTTAGCAGCACCTGCATCTGCAGCACCTGCAGCAGCAACTGGAGCAGCAGCAGTAACGTCAAATTCGTCTTCAATAGCCTTTACAAGGTCGTTCAATTCAAGAATTGAAGCACCCTTTAATTCTTCAATAATCTTATCAGTATCTAAAGCCATTTAAGTATCCTCCGAAAAATTAGAATTTAGATATTAAATATAATTTCTTTATTATTCAGCTGAGTCTTCATCCTTAGATTCAGCAACAGCCTTAACAGCATAAGCGAAGTCGCGGATAGGAGCTTGCAATACAGAAACAAGCATTGAAAGCAAACCTTCGCGGCCTGGGATTGAAGCAAGTTCTTTGATTTCATCCTTAGAAGTCAACTTGCCTTCAAGCATACCACCCTTGATTTCGATAACGTCGAAATCATCTTCGTACTTAGAAACGATACGTGCAGGTTCGGTAATGTCATCAGCGTTATCAGTATAGATAACAGCAGTTGGGCCTACGAAAGTATCGTCAAGACCTTCAATACCAGCCTTAGCAGCAGCACGTCTCAAGTAGGTGTTCTTGATAACCTTCATCTTAACGTCGTTATCACGAAGTTCCTTACGCATGTTAGTAACTTCTTCAACAGTTAAACCAAGGTAGTTGATTACCAAGATAGCCTTAGCAGCTTTAAGTTCTTCAGCAAATGCATCAACGAGCTTTTCCTTTTCAGCAATAGCAGCTTTACTCAATTAATTTCACCTCCATGATCGCATTGATAAATTCTATAAGGCCTTTTTAAAGCAAAAACTCCATGCCGAAAGACATGGAGCATAAAAATCTTCATTATCTTCTGGCCTCGGCGGGATTTTGAGGCGTTATGCCACCCGAGTCTTAGGTAGAATTTACAGTTATCTAGTATAGCAGGCAAAAGTCGAAATAACAAGTAGTAAATTAAAAATAAGTCAAAAAAATAAGATCAACTGCAGTTGATCTTATCTTTTACTTTATAAATTAGTGAAATACACCAACAATAATTGGCAAAAGCCAAATCCAGAAAATACAACTTACTGCAAAGAAGACAGTTGAAACAGCAACGGAGCTGGCACCCTCTTTAACATAAATATTGTAACGACTGGAAATGATGATTCCTGAAAATGCTGGTGGTAATCCAGTAGCTAAACAAAGCATTGAAATTTTTTGAGTGTCCATACCACATAAGTATGAAACTAGTACAATAATTCCAGGGGTTAAGAACAAACGGAAGAATGTGTTCCAAATAACTTCCTTATCAATTGAAAATTTAACAGTCGATAAGGCTAACCCAGCTGCTAAAACGGCTACACCAGCGTTGGCTTTAGCAATCAAGTCAAAAGTTGGTGCCCATGAAGCTGGAATTCTAATTCCAATTAAAACAAAGATAACAGCCAAAAGTGGAGCTGCAGCAACTGGCTTTTTAACAGCATTAATAACTGACTTTAATGTTGGATTCATTGGTTTAGCATCTTTTTTGCCAGCGTGATCAGCAAATTCCGCATGCATTAAATCAATTTCACGTTGAATACCAACTTCACTCAAAGCTTTAGCTTCTTCATCACTAACAGGAACGTTATCAGGAACTGAAACTTTCTTAATAGTCTTCTTATTAGTACCCTTTTGTCTAACTTTAATTTCCACTTGAGTAGAACCGTTGCTCTTCTTAGCGGCAACCTTTTGCTTTAATTTATCTTGTCCCTTATTAATTAAGGTCAAGCCTAATGGAATAGTAATCGCATTAACTACGATTGAAACGATCCCAATAACCAAGTTAGTATTGGTGTTATTACCATAAATTGGATCAAGTACGGCAAAACCCAAAAAACCGATGAAATGAACAAGGCGCCGGCAAAGCAATATTAAGAACTAACTTGTTTAGCCCCTGGCGTTGATCATCATCAAAGAATGTAAATTTGCCGCAAATATAACCTAATAGCATAATGACAAGGATAGGCACGATGTCATTTACCAAAATTGCAACCACAATTCTCCTCCTGAGATGATATCTCTTTTTTATATTGTGCTAACTTTCCATATATGAATATACTTTTGTTATGAGCATTTATCTGTAAAAAGTAAAATAATAACGTAAATAATTAAAAAAAGAGAAAAGCTGTGCTTTCCTCTTTCAATTTATATGGTTTTAGTCTCACTTGGATTCGTTAATTCTTCTAGTTCACCAGTAGTTTTGTAAACAACCCAGCTAGCTAAATTAACTATGTGATCTCCAATTCGCTCTAACAATCTAGTTACAACAAAATAACTAGATGATGCCACTGCTCTAGATGGATCATCTTCAATACCATCAACAATTAACTTTCGTGCTCTAACATAATCATGGTCAATTACGCCATCACGACTGGCAACTTCTCGCGCCATCTTTTCATCATCTTGTACGTAAGCCGTCAAAATTTGAATAAGCATGTGACGAACATTGTGAGTCATATTTGAAATGATCTCTTCAACTTCAGGAATACGAGGATTACCCTTCACGCGAATTGTTTCAAGAGCAATGCTCATGGCATTTTCACCAATTCGCTCCAAATCAGTTGTTGCCTTCAAGATACTGATAACTACTCTAAAGTCGGTAGCTACCGGTTGCTGCAAAGCCATCAATTTTAATGCCTTTTTTTGAATATCAATTGATTCAGTAGGGATCTTTTCTTCATTATCAATCATAGATTGGGCAGTTTGTTTATCATGATCAACAAATGCGCGAGTGGCTTGATCGATTTGATCATTTACAAAAACACCCATTTCCATAAATTGCGTGTTTAATTTCTTTAATTCATCTAAAAATATTTCGTGCATCTTTAATACCTCAAAATTTTAACCAAAACGACCGTTAAGGTAATCACTTGTAATTTGCTTTTTAGGTGCAATAAACATTTCTTCAGTTGGACCGGCCTCGATCAAGTCGCCGTTCATTAAGAAGGCAGTCTGATCGGAGATTCGCCCAGCTTGCTGCAGGTTATGCGTCACCATGATGAAAGTATACTGGCGTTTTAATTCCATCAACGTTTCTTCAATCTCGCTACTTGAAATTGGATCCAAAGCACTAGTTGGTTCATCTAGCAAAACCACTTTCGGTCTAACCGCTAAGGCACGTGCAATACAGATTCTCTGCTGCTGACCACCGGAAAAGGCTTGCGCATTACGCTTCAAATTATCCTTGGTTTCTTTCCAAATAGCAGCCTGCTTGAGACTTTCTTCAACCCGTTGATCGATTAATTCTTTATCCTTTACACCGGCGAGTTTAAGACCATAGGCCACATTATCATAAACAGAAAATGGGAATGGTGCTGGCTGCTGGAAGACCATGCCCACTTCTTTACGAAGGGCTACTAGATCCATTTTAGGACCATAAATGTCTTGTCCCTCGAACTTGATATCACCGGTAATTTTAATATTTTCAATATCATCGTTCATCCGGTTCAAGCAACGTAAAAACGTTGATTTACCACAGCCTGAAGGTCCAATCAAGGCAGTCAATTCTTTTTCTTGAAAGTTAAGATTGATGCCATGCAATGCCTCATAGTCACCGTAACTCAGATGTACATCTTTTGCTGAAATTATTGTTGTCATTTTAACCAAAACTTCCCTGAATATAATCTTCAGTAATCTTTCCTTTAGGATTTGTAAAAATATCCGCAGTGGAATTATATTCAATTACATGCCCTAAATGGAAGAATGCAGTATAATCACTAATTCTTGATGCTTGCTGCATATTGTGAGTTACCATAATCATTGTATATTTACTTCTAAGCTGCTTTAAAGTATCTTCTAGCTTTGAAGTAGAAACAGGATCTAGTGCACTAGCTGGCTCATCTAAAAGCAAAACCTCTGGCTTAACAGCTAAGGCACGTGCAATACACAAACGCTGTTGTTGACCACCTGAAAGTGCCAATGCACTTTTATCAAGTTTATCTTTTACTTCATCCCATAATGCAGCCGCACGCAAACTTTCTTCTACTATTTTATCCAGTTCCTGTTTATTATTTTGCCCATCAGCTTTTAAAGCATAGACAATATTTTCTCTAATTGATTTAGGAAATGGATTGGGACGCTGGAAGACCATTCCAATGTTTTTTCTTAATTCATAAACATTGATATTAGACTTATTCACATCCAAGCCATGAAACCAAATTTTGCCATTAACCGTTGCTACTCGATCATTCATTCGATTAAGTGATCGTAAAAAAGTAGATTTTCCAGAGCCCGAAGCTCCAATTAAGGCCGTAATAGTATTCTTCTTAAACTGTAAACTAGCATCAAAAAGCTTTTGTACTTTTCCACCATACAAAACACTTAGATCCTTTGTAGAAAGCTCTAAATCATCCTTGGCAAAAGTTTTAACGTAGCTTTGTTTTAATTCTTGTTGCATCATATCACCTTTATTTAGCTGCGGTTAGCTTGCGGTACAATTTATTACCCAAATAACGTGCACCTAAATTAAACACAATTACCACAATCACCAGCAAAGCAGATGTAGCCGCAGAAACAATAGTTGCATCTGGAATAATTCCCTCAGTATTAACCTTCCAAATGTGAACGGCCAACGTTTCAGCGGGACGCATCACATTTAGTGGACTAGTCGGACTAAAAGGATTCCAGTCAGCATAGTTAATAGTAGAACCACTTTGACCAGCCGTATAAATCAAGGCAGCGGCTTCACCAAAAATTCGTCCGGCACTTAAAATAATCCCGGTTAAGATACCCGGCAAGGCAGCTGGCAAGACGATCCCGCGAATAGTTTTCCAATTAGATAAGCCTAAAGCTAATCCTGCTTCGCGTTGTTCTTGTGGCACGCCCTTAATGGCTTCTTCGATATTGCTGGTTAAAATTGGCAAATTGAAGAAGGTTAAGGCCAACGCACCAGAGATAATTGAAAAGCCTAAACCAAATTGCACTACGAACAGTAAGTAACCAAATAAACCCACAACGATTGACGGCAAGGAGCTTAAAATTTGGATAGTAGTTCTAATTAAATTAGTCACCCAATTGTCTTTAGCATATTCAGCCAGATAAATTGCTGCTCCTAAGGCGATTGGCAATGAAATAATAGTAGTTAAGACCAATAGATATAATGAATTAAATAATTGATCTCGCACCCCTCCACCAGCTTGATAAGATGAAGCCTCTGAAGATAAGAAATGCCATGATAAATGAGGAACACCAGTAATTAAAATATTACCTAAAATACCAGCCAGAATTAATACAACGATTCCAACTAAGATGTAGATAACAGCGGTTGCTAATTTATCTTTCTTTTTTGCATCCATCTTTATTTCTGGCCTCTCTTTCCAATTAACTTAACTAGGAAGTTAAATACTAATGACATAATCAAAAGCAATAATGCTAATGACCATAATGCATTGTTAGGCAATGTCCCCATAACGGTATTTCCCATTTGACTGGTCAATTGACTAGTCAAAGTTGCGGATGGACTAACCAAATTGTATGGCATAAGAACTGCATTACCAATAACCATCTGTACGGCTAATGCTTCACCAAATGCTCTAGCCATACCAAAAATTACCGCTGTCAAAATTCTAGGAGTTGCTACACGCAAGACAACATGGTAAATAGTTTGCCAATGAGTTGCACCTAATGCCATTGATGCTTTTCGGAAATGACTAGGTACGGCTTTTAGACTATCTACAGTTAAAGAAGTAATAGTTGGTAAAACCATGACGAATAAAACTAAAGTAGCTGCTAAAATACCAAAACCTGTTCCACCAAATAATGTTCTGATTACAGGAATAATGATCGTTAATCCTAAAAAACCATAAACAACTGATGGAATACCAACCAATAATTCTGTTACTGATTGTAAAAATGAAGCACCTTTTTTAGAGGAGTATTCTGTCATGTAGAGCGCAATGGCTACCGCAAATGGTGTAGCTACAAGAGCTGCTAAAAGCGTTACCGCAAACGAAGTAACGATCATTACTGCAGCACCGACGTGATTCTTTCCTTCACCAGGATCCCAATCAGTTGAGGTCAAGAAATGAAAGACATTTACATGATTATCAATAAAAGTTGCGAGGCCGTGATAACCTACAAAGCCAATAATGGATACAACTAATACTATAATTAATCCAATAGCAAAATAAGTTAATCCTTTACCCCAATACTCTTGATGAGTTTCTTTAGAAGGCTTAGTTAATTTCTCAATATCAACGCTACTCGGACCCATCTTTTTTAATTTAACGTGTGGGACCTGCTGATCAGCAATAGCTTGATCAACTACTTCTTTTAATTTATCTTTATCATTCATAAATTATTTTCCTACTTTGATAACTCGATTATCACCATCTCGAGTTACTTTCATATCATCAATACTCAAATAACCGATTTTAGGTACAAGATCATGTTGCACCTTTTTACCTAACATATACTTAATAAATGCCTTTGTCTTCTTGTCTGGTTCGCCTTTAGTATACATATGCTGATAAGCCCATAATTGCCACTTATTAGTAGTAATGTTCTTATTAGTTGGCTTAACACCATCGATACTAAGTTTTTGAATATTGTCACCATTAGCATATGGGAAAGATATGTAGCTAATTGTTCCAGGCGTCGTATCAACGATTTTTTTAACCGCACCATTTGAATCCTGCTCTTGAGACTTAATAGCTTTTTGCTTATGTAAAACAATGTCTTCAAAAGAGTCTCTGGTACCACTGCCTTTAGAACGATTAACGACAATAATTGGAACGTTCTTTCCACCAAGTTGTTTCCAATTAGTTAGCTTACCGGTAAAAATTTGTCGTAGTTGTTTCATAGAGACATTCTTAACACCGACGCCTTTATTTACAATTGGTACAATACCAACAACTGCGACTTTATAGTCTTTAAGCTTCTTTGCATCGATTCCCTTTTTAGTCTCTGCAAAAACATCAGAGGTTCCAATCTGAACAGCACCAGCTTGTACTTGGCTCAATCCAGTGCCTGATCCACCACCTTGAACAACAATGTTGCTGCTTGGATGGGTCAACCGATAATCATTACCAGCTTGCTCTGCTAGAAGCTGTAATGCACTAGAACCAACAATTGTAATTTTAGAATTATCTTTAGCACATCCAGTTACACAGGCTAACATCAACAACACTAAAATTAATATTTTTCCAATAGAATGTTTTTTCATTAACACTTTCCTTAAGTAAATAGAATACGATTTCATATAGACAATTAATGATACCATGTAAAAAAATGCTAGGTCAATCACGTCTAGCGCTTACCCAGCTCTAATTAAGTTAAGTTTTTCTTAAGCACAAAAAAAGTCTCGCATGTGCGAGACCTTTTATTAATCAGTTTTTAAATTAGTCCAAGTTTAATGGATCAAGCTTGATACCAGGGCCAAAAGTAGCTGAAACAGCAACACTCTTGATGTATTGACCCTTAGCTGAAGCTGGACGTGCACGTAAGATAACATCACGTAAAGCATCAAAGTTTTCAACTAATTGATCTTCAGTGAATGAAACCTTACCAATTGGGGTATGAATAGCTGCTTGACGGTCAACACGGTATTCTACTTGACCTGCCTTAACGTTCTTAACAGCCTTTTCGATGTCCATAGTTACAGTACCAGTCTTAGGGTTTGGCATTAAGCCCTTAGGTCCAAGGATACGACCCAAACGACCTACCTTAGCCATCATCATTGGGGTTGCAACTACAACGTCAAAGTCCAACCAACCGTCTTGGATCTTTTGTACTAAATCATCTGAACCAACAAAGTCAGCACCTGCAGCCTTAGCTTGATCAGCTTGTGGACCTTCAGCAAATACTACAACGGTTTGAGTCTTACCAGTACCATTTGGCAAAACAAGTGAACCACGAATTTGTTGATCTGCTTGCTTAGGATCTACGCTTAAGTTGTAAGCTACATCAATTGTAGCGTCGAAGTTAGCGTATGAAGTTTCCTTAACAAGTTTCATAGCTTCTGCTACTGAGTATAATTTATTTGAGTCTACCTTCTTGGCAGCATCTAAATATTTCTTACCATGCTTTGGCATGTGATTTCCTCCTTGTATATGTGGTCAAACGAGCTTCTCTAACTCTCCCACCTAAAGTGTTAACTAAATAAAATTAACAGGATTAGTCTTCGACTTCGATACCCATACTTCTAGCGGTACCTTCAACCATGCGCATAGCAGCTTCAATATCAGCAGCGTTAAGGTCTTTCATCTTAGTCTCAGCAATTTCCTTGACTTGATCCTTGGTTACCTTACCAACCTTCTTGGTGTTAGGTTCACCTGAAGCCTTCTTGATCTTAGCAGCTTGCTTTAAAAGCACTGGTGCTGGTGGAGTCTTAGTAATGAATTCGAATGAACGATCTTCATATACTGTAATAACTACAGGGATAATCATGCCCTTTTGGTCAGCAGTTCTAGCATTGAAGTCCTTAGTAAAACCAACAATGTTAATACCAGCTTGACCCAAAGCAGGACCAACTGGAGGAGCTGGGGTAGCAGCACCAGCTGGGATTTGTAACTTAACTACGTTAATAACTTTCTTTGCCACGGTCAAAACCTCCTTGATTCCGTGATGCGGTTAAAATGGAGAATTTTCCTTTTTTCTCCTCCCACAATAATAAACGTACCGTATTAGAATAACATCGTTTAGCTACAATTACAACTAAAATTTATAGTTATTCGTTTACATCTAGCTTTTTAACTTGATCGTAATCAAGTTCAGCAGTAGTAGCACGACCAAACATATCAACTGAAACATATAACTTGTATTTATCAGGTTGAATATCAGTAATCTTACCTACCATGCCATTAAATGCACCTTCAATAATAGTTACTGATTCACCAATTTCAAAGTTTTCAGTTGGCTTCTTAGCAGGTTGGCCTTGATTTCTAAGAAGACGTTCTATTTCTTCAGGAAGAAGTGGTGAAGGTTTTGAACCACCACCGTGTGAACCAACAAAGCCAGTTACGTTAGGGGTATTTCTAACGATAAACCAACTTTCGTCGGTCATAACCATTTCGACTAAAACATAACCTGGGAAAATCTTTTCTTCAATTTCTTGTTTCTTACCGCGAACAGTTTCAACTTTTTCTTCTTCGGGAACCATTACACGAAAGATATAATCTTGCATCCCCATGCTTTGAGCACGAGAAAGTAAATCTGACTTAACCTTGTCTTCATAGCCAGAATAAGTATGTAAAACGTACCATTGCTTTTTTGCAGTTTCGACCATAATTCTTCTCCTTGTTTTTGGGTAAACAAAAAAACCTCCCACAGAGGTTTTTCTTAGCTGTCATTATTATAACATGAACCAATAATAATTTCTATTCTGATTACATATGTTGAGTTAACCAGCTAAAGAGCCAGTCAAGTGCACCCAAATATGCAGCAAACAAAATTGAACTTGTAATAACAGTCATAGTATCATGTCTATTTTGTTTTGCAGTTGGCCAAGTAACCAATTTCATTTCATGGGCAACGCTCTTAAAGAACTTAATCATTAACCTTTTTACCTCGTTTCCTTGTGTAAAGTCATCTTACCGCAATGCTTGCAGAACTTCTTCAGTTCAAGTCGCTGAGTGCGATTTTTACTTGCGGTGATTGAGTAGTTGCGTGACCCACATACGCTGCAGGCTAAAGCTGCTTTTTTCACTGCCATAATCTCACTTCCAAACTTTTATATAAAAACACATACTTATTCAGTATTTTATACTGTCAAATGCAATTACGTCAATATTCTAAATTAGAATTACCAATAACTAAAACCTATCCTAATCCATAGCAACTTAATATTTCAAATAGTTCTATCACTTATCTATAATAAGTTTAACGAGTTTTTAGAAAGGACTACTTTAAATGAACAAACATCCAGAATATTTATTAAATAAAATCTCTGGTCCACAAGACTTAAAGAAATTATCTATCGCTCAAATGCAACAATTGGCACAAGAAATTAGAACCTTAATCTTAGAAAAAGACGCTGCTGAAGGTGGGCACTTAGGACCTGATCTCGGAATTGTCGAAGCTACTATTGCTTATCATTATGTTTTCGATGCTCCAAAAGACAAGATTGTATGGGATGTATCTCACCAAACCTACCCACACAAGATGTTAACCGGCCGTGCTCTTGCTTGGCTTGACCCTGATCATTATGAAGATGTTACTCCATACAGCAATCCTGATGAAAGTCCATACGATTACTACGCCGTTGGCCACACCTCTACTTCAATTGGACTTGCAACTGGAATGGCAAAGGCTAGAGACCTAATGGATAATCACGAAAACATCATGGCCTTAATTGGTGATGGTTCAATGACTGGTGGTCTTGCTTATGAAGGCTTAAACAATGCCGCAATTGAAAAACATAATTTAGTTGTGGTAGTTAATGATAACCAAATGTCCATCGATGAAAACGTTGGTGGTTTAGTCACTGCTTTAAAGAAGTTACGTGATTCAAATGGTGAAACTAAGGAAAATCCATTTACTGCAATGGGTTTCGACTATCGCTATGTTGCCGATGGTAATGATATTAAATCAATGATTGAAGCCTTTAAAGCAGTCAAAGATGTTGATCACCCTATTCTTTTGCATATCAATACTTTAAAAGGTAAAGGCTACAAACCAGCAATTGATGAAGAAGAGGCTCACCACTGGGTAATGCCATTCGATTTAAAGACTGATAAGCCATTAGCACCTGCTAGTGAGGCACCAACTGCTAATTCAGTTGCTTTAGATGTTGTTAGTGAAGAAATCGAAAAAGGCACTAACTTAATGGCAATCAACGCTGCTATTCCTGGTGTCTTTGGCTTAGATAAAATTAAGAACAAATATCCAGACCACTACACAGATGTTGGTATTGCTGAACAAGAATCTGTTGCTTTTGCAGCTGGTGCTGCTAAGGAAGGCGCAGTTCCAGTTTTATTTGAAAATTCCACTTTCTTGCAACGTGCATTTGACCAATTATCACATGATGTCGCAGCTAATGATTTACCAGTAGTCATGATGGTTGCTGGCGGCGGAATCTCAGGCACCAGTAAAACTCACCTGGGTATTTTTGACCAAGTAATGATTTCTAACTTGCCTAACTGGATTTACTTAGCTCCTACTAATTTAGCTGAAGAAAAAGCCATGATGACGTGGGCGATCAAGCAAAGAAAACACCCTGTGGCTATTAAGATGCCAACTAAGGCTGTCCCTGAAAATGGTGATGCTCAAGAAGATTACAGTAAAATCACCTACCAAATTAAGCCAGGTAAAGACGTTGCTGTCTTAGCTTTGGGCGACATGTATGCAATATTTGGTGAAAAAGTAGCGCAAGAACTTAACGCGACCTTAGTTAACCCAGTTTCAGCTAATATTTTAGACAAAGACGCTCTAGATAAATTAGCTAAAGAAAATAAAGTCATCGTCACTATTGAAGACAATACTTTAGATGGTGGTTTTGGTGAGAAGGTAGCTTCCTACTTAGGCACAAAGATGTCAAAGTTTTGAACTATGGTCAAAAGAGAGTTTACACTGATCAAACGCCATTAAAGGATATTTTAAAGGAGAACCGAATGACAGTTGACCAAATTGTTGAAGATATCAAAAATGCTTAGAAATTAATAATTATATCTAAAAAAATCTTCGGGTGATTTATCCGAAGATTTTTTCATGGCAAAATAAGTCGAGTAGTTTTTCAATTAATCCTGCATAATACAAGCTGTAAGGAGGTAAAAATTTTGGAACAAATTGAATCAGTTCAACAGATGCAAGAATTTATTCAAAATCATTTGTCTGAGCAGATCACACTTACTGCATTATCAAAGGTTTCATTATATTCACCTTGGTATTCCTATCGTCTATTCGTAAGCTATCTCAACATGACGCCAGCACAATATATCAGACGGGTGCATTTATCACAAGCTGCGTTAAAATTGCGAGATTATCAAGATCGCATTACTGACATTGCATTAGAAAATGGCTTTAAGAGTGTAGATAGTTTTCAGCGAGCTTTCTACCGCGAATTTAAATGCAATCCTAGTGAATATGCTGCACATCCTGTTCCAATTTATCTATTTAATCCTTATGGCGTTAAATACAAACCTAATAGATATAGAAAGGAGTCTCCCATGAATACTACTAAGAAAATTTCTATTCAGGTTGTTGATAAACCTAAAAGAAAAGTAATTATTAAACGCGGCATTAAGGCAACTGATTACTTAGACTACTGTGATGAGGTTGGCTGTGAAGTATAGGGATTGCTTAAAAGCATTAAATCAATCAGTGGAGAACCTGTTTGCCTCTGGCTACCTGCCAGCCCAATACTTCCGAATATGTTCAAGGTGTTGAAGTAGCAACAGATTATAACGCTCCAGTGCCAAAAGGGTTTGACGTTATTGAATTACCCGCTGCTAAATATTTAATGTTTAAAAGTGCACCATTTGCAGAAGAAAACTGTGGTGCAACTATTGAAGATGTAAGAGCAGCAATTAAAGAATATGATCCTAAAACTAAAGGCTATCTTTGGGATGAATCCAATCCAAGAATTCAACTTGAACCTATCGGAAGCAGAGGTTACATTGAAATGCTGCCTATTAAGAAAATAGATTAGACATATCCTCTAATTTTTAGAATGCATCTTTTGAAAAGAAGATAATTTTTGATAAGAAGTAGCTAAATCATTCTCAATTTCACGATAAAGTGGAAACATTTTTTGATAAGCAGCTACTTCTTTTTTGTGGGGATAATAAACTTTGTCATTTTCAACAAATTGTCCTATTTCATCAATCTTTTTATTTAGCCCTAATACCTGTCTTGCTAAAAACATAGCTGCAAGCGTTCCACTTTGTTGCTCCTTCATCGTGACAATCGGCACATCAAAAATATCAGCACACATCTGTCTAATAAAATCACTTTGCAAAAATCCGCCAGTTGCATTTATCGCAGCTGGTTTTTTAGTACTTTCAATTAACCCCGTTGCTGCATCGTAAAGATTAAAGATAATCCCTTCGATTACTGCTTGTGCCATCTCAGCCTTGGTATGCTGACGAGTCAGGCCAACAAAAGAACCGCGAGCCTTTGCATCCCAAATAGGTGCACGCTCTCCACCTAAATATGGTAAAAAGATCAAGCCTTTACTACCAACCGGTGCATTTTTAGCCAATTGCAGGAAATCCTCTACTGTTGCTTTTTCATCTAGCAAAGTTCGTCTTGCCCAATCCAGTACAATTCCACCATTATTTACTGGACCGCCTAATAAAAATTGCTGTTTGCTTGCTGGATAACAAAAATAACGCGCATCTTGATCTATTTGTGAATTTTTAACAATCGTTCGCACGGCACCAGAAGTACCAACATTTAATGCAAAATGATTTTCGTCCACAACATTTACACCTACCGTGGACAAATAGCCATCGCTTGCGCCTAAAACAATCTTAGCGTCCGAACTTATCCCCAGGTTATGCACATATTTTGCACAAATTTCTCCAACAACCGTTGCTGGATCAGCTAAACTCGGTAATTTAGCTGCATCAATTTCTGCCGCTTTTAACAAATCTTGATCCCAATCTAATGTTTTTAGATTAAGCATCCCTGTTCCAGCTGCCATCGTTGTATCTGTTACAATTTTGCCAGTCAAACGATAAATAATATATTCCTTAATCCCAATCCATTTTTGTACCAGGTGAAAAAGATCAGGATTACTCTGCTTTAGCCATATCAATTTATAAATCGGAGCCATCGGATGGAGCGGCATGCCCGTTTTTTGATAAATCTTCTGTGCTAAGCCAGTCTCTTTTGCTTCTTCAACTACAGTGGTGCAGCGATTATCTGCCCAGGTAATGCTATTAGTCAAAACTTGATTATTTTTCCCTAGCCCAATTAAACTGTGCATTTGACTCGACCATGAGATTGCCGCAATTTTCCCCTGCACTTCTTTAGCCAATTTAAAAATAATCTTTTGCACCGCATTAAAGATTACCTGTGGATCTTCTTCTGCTTGCCCTAATTCCTTTTGAATTAATGGATAGCTTTGACTTACAATCATAATAGTTTGACCATCTAAATCATATAGCACTCCCTTAGTTGCAGTTGTTCCAATATCTATGCCAATTATGTATTTCATAAATTTAATCCTTATTCATTTTTTGCGACAAAAAAACAGCTGCCGGAGAGCAGCTGCCTTGGTGGTCAAACATGCGTGACCACGGTGCGTAGAACATTGTTTTTAGTCGGATTTACTTCTTAAGATTTTCGTTAACGAAGGCTTCGATTTTATCATCTGAGTCTTTCACAAATGGAAGCATATCTTCTTCCGTCTTCATGGTATCTCTACCATTCTTTTCCATAAAGTAGTCCCAAAGGGCATCTCTAACTGGCATATCTGAATCACTCCAGTCAAAAGCTTCCTTCATGTGACGGTCTAACAATGCAGTCTTAATAATTTCGTCTGCCATCTTAAATTACCTCCTAAAATATTCTACATTTAGTATTATACCGCACTTTCTTTTGATCAGCTACAAATTGAAATATTAAAAAAGAACATTCCTCATCTTTTGAATCGTTCTAGATCTCGCCCGTAATAGTTTGGCAGCTCCAATATTTAAATGATTAATTACATACTCAACGCTCATCTCACCTAAAATTGTTAATAATGCAATTAGTTCAAGCCGGGATAAGCTTTTGACAAAATTATTATAAGTATCATCAATTGGAATCGCGAGTTCAGAACGTTTAGGCTCATTAATACTTTGCAAATCAAGTCTCTCTAAAGAAACCGAATTATTATACGTTCGCCGCCTTAATGCAGTATGATAGCGTACCAAAGTTCGCGCATGATTAGTCAACTTAGCTTTATATAAACCCGCAAAATTGCCTTTACGCTCAGAATAAACCATGGCCGCTTCATAACAAATAATCATTGCCTCTTGCTGCCAATCATTTTGATCATAATGACGTAAATAATATCCCTTCAGCACTTTGTTGACTAGGGGTTGATATAAAGTAAACAACTCCTTTAAGGCTTCGTCATCTCCTCTTTTAACTTGCTTAATCAACTTCTTTTCTTTAGCTTGCATTTATATTTCCTCTCAACTTTTCTTCGTTGAGAATACCTGTAGCCCTCTGAAGTCGAGAAGAAAACAAACGTTTATTGTCACACAACTATTTCCCTGTATAAAAAAAGATGGACAAAGCCATCTCTTTGTCCACCTCTATTAATTAATGCAACGGGTGTCTACTATTATAAGCCTGATAAAGTAAAACTCCTGTAGCCACACTCGCATTCAAAGATTGCACATGTCCAATCATTGGTAAAGTGATTGTTTGATCCATTTGCTTTTTAAGCAATGGCGCAATTCCCTTACCTTCATTACCAATTACTAAAACCGTTTTTCCTTTAGCATTCCATTCACGATAATCCGTACCAGCCATATCTGTTCCGAATACCCAATAGCCGCGCTTTTTTAATTCTTTGGTAGTTTGTACCAAATTATTGACGCGAGCAACTGGCACATAATCGATTGCCCCTGTTGAAGTTTTTGCTACAACTGAGGTCAATCCTGTTGCATGGCGCTTAGGAATAATAATCCCGTCAACACCAGTGGCATCAGCAGAACGCAAAATTGAACCTAAATTATGAGGATCTTCAATTGAATCAAGCATCAATAAAAATGGTTCTTTACCTTCATCATCAAATTGATCCAATAATTTGCTTAAATCGGCATATTCAAAACTAGAAATAGCCAAAACTAAGCCTTGATGATTACCACCATCAACCAAACGATCAAGTTTATTTTTAGGCACATTTTGAATTACTAATCGCTTCTTTTTACAAATAGCATAAACCTGATTAGCAAAATCTTCTTGAATACCATGTTGTAAAAATACTTTATTAATTTTATCAGCACTTTGTGTCTTTAAATAATCAAGACCAGCATGGCGTCCAAAAACGAAATCTTTACTTGAAGTCATAATCTTTTAATCCATCCTCTTCTACGGTATTAATGCACCATTCAGTCAACTCTTGAACGCGATCATTTTTATTCAATAAATCAAGATAACCAATCATAGCTTCAAAACCAGTGGATAATTGATAGGTCTTTAAACTAGTATTTTTAGCTTTAGTATGACTCTTGGCATTACGACCGCGGCGGAAAGCTGTTAATTCAGCTTCAGTTAATCGCTCTTCATCTTGCAATTTAGTAACTAAGCCGGCTTGAGCTTTAGCTGAAACATAATGAGTCGCTTCACGCTGCAAGACCTGCGGCTTAACAATTCCGCCTTTAACTAAATGACGGCGAATGATTACTTCATAAACTGCATCCCCCAAATAGGCAAGCGTTTGTCCATTCAAAGTATCCGGATTTACTTCTTCTTCCGTTAATTTCTTTATTTTAATCACGAGTCCACCTTGTCCCTTGTGGAGTATCTTGAATAGTGATACCCATTTCTTTTAATTGATCACGGATTTGATCACTAGTTGCCCAATCCTTGTTCTTACGTGCTTCATCACGCTTTTTAACCAATTGATCAATTTCATCATCATTTGAACCTGCACTTTGACTGCAGAGCTTTTCAGTATCGATACCAAATACCAACAGCCATGCGGAAAGCTTATCCTTAAAAAGCTTCAATGATTCTTTATCAGCTTTTTCTGAATTGGCATTAGCGTTAATTACTGGCAACAAATCATAAATAGCGGTTAAAGCATTTTGAACATTAAAGTCATCATCCATTGCAGCTTCAAATTCTTCATTTGTTTTATTAATAGCAGTTGCTAACTCACTTGAATCTTCACTTGGCGTGTCATCTTCAAGACGGTAATTGATGTTAACTAAAGTATTTTTAAATCTATCTAAAATAGTAGCAGCTTGTTGCAAGTTTTCCGCAGAATAATTAATCTGACGACGATATTGTACGCTTGCCATAAAGAAACGCAAAACTTGTGGATCAACTTCTTTTAAAATGTCGTGTACAGTCACAAAGTTGTGTAATGACTTAGACATTTTTTCTTGATCCTTACCCACAGTCACAAAACCATTGTGAAGCCAGTAATTAACGAATTTTTTACCAGTTTTAGCTTCACTTTGGGCAATTTCATTTTCATGGTGCGGGAATTCTAAGTCTTGACCACCGCCATGGATATCAATTGTGTCACCTAAATATTTAGTAGACATTACTGAACATTCAATATGCCAACCTGGACGCCCCTTGCCCCATGGAGAATCCCAAGCAATTTCATCTGGTTCTTTTTGAGCTTTCCAAAGAGCAAAATCAATTGGGTCTTCCTTTCGATTTTGTTCTTCATCATTGATATGTTCTGAAGCGCCCTCTTCAAGTTGTTCGATATTTTGATCACTGAGCTGTCCATAATGCTTAAATTTCTTAGCACGGTAATAAACATCACCATGACTCTCATAAGCATAGCCCTTATCAATTAAAGTTTGAACAAAATTGATGATCTCTTTAATTTCATGAGTAGCACGGGGATGCAGTGTTGCCGGCTCGATATTTAAAGCAGTTGTATCCTCTAAAAACGCATTAATAAACTTTTCAGCTAACTTAGGAACCGTGGTGCCTTCAGCACGGGCTTCGTTAATCATCTTGTCATCAACATCAGTAAAGTTAGAAACATACTTAACCTTATAGCCCTTGTACTCCAAATAGCGTCTAATAGTATCAAAGGCAATTGAGCTACGAGCATTTCCGATGTGAATATAGTTATACACAGTAGGTCCACAGACGTACATGCTAATTTGTCCTGGAACTAAAGGTTTAAATTCTTCTTTTTTACGCGTCAGTGTATTATATACTTTCACGGCTAACACTTATCCCTTCTGTAAAAATAGCTATCCTTATTTTAGCAAATGAAAAAAGAAGTTGCAGTTATCTGCAGCTTCTTTTTCTAATCGTCTTTAATTAAAGACCATTTTCACTCATTTGCTTTAAGGTTAAGTCGATGTGTTCAACCACACGCTTCTTACCCAAAAGTTCCATAGCTTCACCAATACCAGGGCCCACCATTGAACGAGTAGTAGCAATTCTGATTGGCATAAAGAGCTTTCTGCCCTTAACGCCAGTTGCCTTACGAGTAGCTTGAATAGCACCCATAATTTGAACTGAAGTAAATCTTGGGATAAGGTCTAATTGCTTCTTGAATTCTTCAATTACACCACGACCATCATCATTCTTGATTTCTTCAATTTCTTCATCTGAAAGATCCTTAGTATCTTCAAAGAAGATCCTAGCCATGTCAACGATTTGCTTAGTGTATGACATTTGTACTGAGTAAATGTTAACCAATTGACGAATCCATTCCATCTTTTCTGGAGCTGGATGTTCATCAACTAAACCTGCTTCTTGCAAGTTGTTCAAAGCAAGGTCAAGCAAGGTATCACGATCAGCCTTCTTGATGTATTGGTTGTTAATCCATTCAAGCTTCTTTTGGTCAAATGCAGCAGGTGACTTAGACAAACGAGCTGGATCAAATTGCTTGATGAATTCGCGCTTGTTAAAGATTTCGTTTTCACCCTTTGGTGACCAACCAAGAAGAGTAATGAAGTTAAACATAGCTTCTGGCAAGTAACCAAGGTCACGATATTGTTCAATAAATTGAAGAACTGATTCATCACGCTTAGAAAGCTTCTTACCAGTTTCTGAGTTAATGATTAAAGTCATGTGACCGAACTTAGGTGGTTCCCAACCAAGTGCTTCATAAACAACTAATTGCTTAGGTGTATTTGAAACGTGGTCATCACCACGAAGTACGTGGGTAATCTTCATCAAGTGGTCATCAATTACAACGGCGAAGTTGTAAGTTGGCATACCATCACGTTTTTGAATAACGAAGTCACCACCGATGGTGTCTGATTCGAATTCAAGATGACCCTTAACGATATCATCCCATGAATAAGTTTCCATTTCTGGGATGTGAATACGTACAACGGGCTTAAGACCCTTTGCCTTAGCTTCGTCTTGAGCTTGCTTAATTTCGTCAGCAGTCATGCCTTCATATTCATAAGTGTAGTGAGGTGCAACACCCATAGCACGTTGTTCTTCACGTTGTTCTTCAAGTTCTTCTTCAGTCTTGTATGAGTAGTATGCCTTACCTTCATCGATCAATTGATCAATATACTTTTGGTAAATTTCTTTTCTTTCTGATTGACGGTATGGACCGTAGTCTCCACCTTTATCTGGACCTTCATCCCAGTCAATACCTAACCAGTGAAGGTTTTCCATCTGAGACTTGGAACCGCCCTTAACGTTACGTTTTTGGTCGGTATCTTCAATTCTCAATACCATAGTACCCTTGTTATGACGGGCGAATAAATAGTTAAAAAGTGCAGTACGTGCGTTACCAATGTGCAAGTGACCAGTTGGACTTGGTGCATATCTTACACGGATTTTTTCTTTAGCCAAAATTCATGCCTCTTTCAAAATAGTAAATTCAAACAATTTTAGTTTACTCGTTATATAGAAAGAATTCAATCTGTGCTAACCAAAAACTAATTTTAATGCTTGTGGAATACTAGAAACCGGAATTACTTCAATCCCGTTTTCCGTTAAGCTTTGATACATATTGTGTTTAGGAATAAAAATACGTTTAAAACCTATCTTGGCAGCTTCCTTTACTCTTGCTTCGATTTTATCAACGCGGCGTACTTCGCCGGTCAACCCTACTTCACCTACGAAACAATCAGTAGGCGAAATTTCTTTATCGGTATAACTTGATGCAACTGACATTGCAATTGCAAAATCGATTGCCGGTTCATTTAACTTGATACCACCGGTAGCCGTTAAATAAACATCCTGATTTTGAAGCATCAAATTGCCTCTTTTTTCAAGTACGGCTAACAATAATGATGCTTTATTAAAACTAATTCCCGAAGTAGTTCTTTTAGCATAACCAAATGCAGTTGGTGTTACCAAAGCTTGAATTTCTGCCAAAAGCGGACGTGTTCCTTCTAGTGAAACTACCACGGCTGAACCAGTTGAGTTAGGCAGTCTTTGATCAAGAAAAATCGATGATGGATTAGTTACTTCACGTAATCCTTCATTTTCCATCTCAAACATCCCGATTTCATTAGCAGCACCAAAACGATTTTTCACGGAATGCAAAATCCGATACGTATGATGTTCATCCCCCTCAAAATAAAGGACAGTATCCACCATATGTTCCAAAATTTTTGGACCAGCAATTGCACCTTCTTTAGTCACGTGTCCAATTACGAAAACGGTAATCGCGTCCATTTTAGCAATTTTCATCAATTCACTAGTGACTTCACGTACTTGTGAAGCAGAACCGGTCATTGAATCAAGACTTGGTTCATTCATCGTTTGAATAGAATCAATAACGACAAAATCTGGCTTAACATCATTAATCTGTTCGCGAATATCATGCATATCCGTTTCTGGATAAAGCAGCATATTGCTTTGACCGACTCCAAGACGGTCCGCTCTCAATTTAATTTGGTTAGCTGACTCTTCCCCTGAAACATAAAGAACCTTATATTTTTCTGCCAAATCACTCATAATCTGCAACATTAAAGTTGATTTACCAATTCCAGGGTCACCACCAATTAAGACAAGAGATCCGGGGACAATTCCGCCACCTAAGACACGGTTTAATTCCTCAGATTTAGTTGGAATTCGCTCTTCTTTTTCCGCCTTAATTTTATCCAAATGAACTGGTTCATTAATTCCCGTTTTTTGAATTAAACGACTGGCGGTTGCCTTAGTAGAACGCTTTTGCACTTCTTCAGTTTCTTTTTCAAATTGATTCCATGCACCACAATTAGGACAGCGTCCTAAGTAACTAGCAGAGATATAGCCACAGGAACGACATTTATATTGTGTTTTTACTCTAGCCATTAATCATCTTCCTCTTCATTAGTTGAACCAAAGCCACTTAATCGCGCACGACTAATCGGATTGTCATCATCGGTTTTTAAATACTTCATAAAAATTCCTTGTGCAATTCGATCGCCTTTATGGATATGCAGTGGACAAACTCCGTAATTTAACATTTGAACAAATAACTCACCCTCATTATTGGGATTATTGTAATAATCTGCATCAATCACACCGATACCGTTAGGTAAAGATAAGTGTTTCTTAAATGTATTGGATGAGCGATTAGCCAAAATTAACACTTCATCCTCTGGCATATAAACTTTTAAACCAGTTGGCACCAAAATCGGCTTTAAAATTTTATCAGCCATTTCAAAATCGCGTTGATACAGTTGATGTCCATTACGAATCAAGCGAAAGATTCTAACGAAATCCAAGCGCCAAATGCTAGGAATAGTGATATCTTCAGCAGCTTCAATATCATAACCCGCACTAGCTAAAGTTTGACGACGTGGTAAATTAATTTCCTTATCTTGATACTTCTTTACTACTTCAAATCCGCGTGTTTTCATTTCGATAACTCCATTTACTACTTTTCATTTAACAGATATATATTCTACAATGTTTTGAGTAAACACAAAATATTTAACTCTCTATTATTTATTACGCAAAAAAGAGTGATTTTTTCTTTTAAAAAGGTGAAATTTTATGTTTGACATTAATAAATCACATCTATCATTTGAAGATCATGATGATAGCAACGTTTTAACCAGTAGCTGGACGATGGATAAAATAAAAAGAAATGACGGTACCGTTTGGGTGATGAATCATTTCTTTATTAATCCTAATTCTAATTTAGAAGAGGCATTAGAAAAGGAAATGCCTACCGCTTTATCCGTTGCCCAAGAATCCGGCTACCCTATTTGGCCACTTGATCCAATAGTTATCAACTATTTTGAAAAGCATCCCGAATTTCACAGTATTTGGTATCATCAGCCTTACACAAAATAAGAGTCCACATACGTGGGCTCTTATTTTCTTTGCAATTGATTATATTTTGCACCATCTGGTAACTTGAAATCTATTTTGTTATAGCCATTCCAAGTCGTTTGTTGCTCTATCAATTTAGTTTCATTATTTTCACTACTACATCTTAATACCCCTGCATCGTACCCATTACTAAAATCGAGATAGGTCGAACTTTTTAATTAATCTTTATCGTGATATAAAATTTTTATATATCTTATCTAAAATAGGTATATCAATACTAGTAATAGACTACTTCCTTTTTATCAGCTAAAATATAGAATGAAGAGGTATACATTAAAAGGAGGATTTTTAATGGCAAAAGAAATTAATAATGATACCATTGCAAAATTTGAAAATGATTTAAACAATCATCCTGTTTTTAACGTTGCAAGTCACGCAGCACAAGAAAATGGCATTTACAAAGCAAGTCAAAACTTACAAACTAAGATCGACCTAGACCCAACTTTCTCAATTGAAATTGATACTGGTAAGCCAGCTGATCAAAAACAATCAGGCCGTTGCTGGATGTTTAGTGCTTTAAACACTATGCGCCACCCATTACAAAAGAAGTTTAAGTTAAAGGACTTTGAATTATCTCAAAACTACACTAACTTCTGGGATAAATTTGAAAAATCTAACTGGTTCTTTGAAAACGTAATTGCAACAGCTGATAAAGACTTAGGCGATCGTAAGGTTTCATTCTTATTCACTACCCCACAACAAGATGGTGGTCAATGGGACATGCTTTGCGGCATCATCGAAAAATACGGTATTGTGCCAAAGAGCGTTTACCCAGAAACTGCTAACGCAACTAATTCAAGTGCATTAAACGATACTTTGAACACTTTGCTTCGTAAGGACGGTCTTGAATTACGCAGACTTGTTAATGCTGGCAAATCAGAAGACGAAGTACAAGCTCGCAAAGAAGAAATGTTAAACGATGTCTTCCGTGTTCTCGCAATTTCACTTGGTGTTCCACCAAAGAAGTTCAACTTTGAATACCGTGATGATGATCACAATTATCACATCGACAAGGACATTACACCTAAAGAATTCTTCGATAAATATGTTGGTATAGATTTAGCTAACCACATTTCAACTATCAATGCCCCAACCAGCGATAAGCCTTTCCACAAGGTATTCTCAGTTGAATACTTGGGTAACGTTGAGGGCGGTCGTCAAGTTCGTCACTTGAACTTAAAGGTTGATGAAATGAAGGATTTAATCATCAAGCAATTGAAGAGCGGTGAAGTTGTTTGGTTTGGTTCAAACGTTGTTAAGGATTCTGAACGTCGTGCTGGTCTGCTTGACACTAACCTTTACCGCCGTGATCAATTGTTTGATGTTGACTTCTCAATGTCTAAGGCTGACAAGCTTGACTCAGGCGAAAGCATGATGGACCACGCAATGGTCATCACTGGTGTTGACATTGTTGACGGCAAGCCAACTAAGTGGAAAATTGAAAATTCATGGGGTGAAAAGCCAGGCTTTAAGGGCTACTTCGTTATGAGTGATTCATGGTTTGACTCATTTGTTTACCAAGCAGTTATCAACAAGGATATCTTGCCAGAAGACCTCAAGAAGGCTTACGACGAAGGCAAGGATAACCCAATTCAATTATTGCCATGGGACCCAATGGGTGCTTTAGCATTTAAGTATTAATAAATAATTTTATTCAACATACTTGAAAGACTAGGAATGTAAGTTAGGCATTCCTAGTCTTTTTTCTCCATAAATCAAAATAATTTGCTAGCAATTTAATTTTATTTTATTTAGTTTATTATTATGTTTATACTTACAAAAAATAAGGATGGTGATTTATGAATATACTCATTGCTTTAATTCCAGCACTTGGTTGGGGTATTTTTCTGCTCATTGCTGGTAAAATCAAAAACGGTCAACCTGCTAATGAATTAATGGGATTGGGAACTGGTGCATTAATAGTCGGTATTATTACAGCCATTATCCATCCTACCAATTCCAACCTTACGATATTTTCATTATCATTGATTTCCGGAATCTTTTGGACGATTGGACAATCTGGACAATTTATTTCAATGCGCAATATTGGCATCAGTAAAACGATGCCTTTATCGACAGGTTTACAGTTGATTGGTAATACCTTAATTGGAGCCATAATTTTCGGAGAATGGACTAGCGGTTCTCAATATTTAATTGGTACTTTAGCCTTGGTATTAATTATCATTGGCGTTAGCTTGACCGCTCTCAGCAAAGATAAAAGTGCAAAGCTCAAAATAAGAGATATTATTTTATTGCTCTTCACATCAGTTGGTTATTGGATTTATTCATCATTTCCAAAAGCTATTACAGCCGATGCGCAGACCCTATTTTTACCACAAATGATCGGTATTTTTATTGGTATCTCATCAAACCAAGGTATTAAAAGAAAAAACTACCTGGCTTAATATCTTTTCCGGCTTTTCATTCGGTATTGCCGCATTCGCATATATCTTTTCAGCTCAACTAAATGGTGTTATTACTGCTTTTATTTATAGTCAACTTTGCGTAATAATTTCTACCTTAGGCGGTATTTTCTTCATTGGTGAAAATAAGACTAAGTTAGAATTAGTTGAAACTTTCGTTGGCTTGATCTTAATTATCATTGGTGCAGCTATTCAATGAAATACTAAAACTAACGAAGACTCCAGATGATTTATTCTGAAGTCTTTTTGTATTTACTATCAATATCATAAATCTATAATGCTTTCACATTTCCAAGTGCATATTCTTGCTTTATTCAAAAATGAAACATACAATGAAAGCGCATTTAGTAGAGATTATCATTTACCTAGGAGGTAATAAACATGACAGATTATTCAAACAGACAATTGAAAGCTTTAGACAGAATTTCTAAGAAGACTAGTGACGCTGAAAGTCACTTAGCTAGAATCGAAGATTCAGTTCCTGACCGTCGTCACCGTACTGCACAACATGAAACTATTAAGGACATTAAGTCCATTTTAAAGCATGCTAGAAAAGTCGGTGAATATGACGCTAAGACCGATGCTAAAGCTGATGAAAAGCTTGATAAGTTAAGTGATACTGATGGCTACGATATTAAACGTTATCGTGAAGAACACCACTCACTTGAAAAAGCTAAAGAAGTTTTAGCAAAAGCTGGTAAATTAGAATAATTTATTCAGTAAAATAAAAAAGACACAGTTAGGTAAGAAAATTGAACTGAGACCTAAAAATTAGACAGTTTAAAATACAGGATTAATAGAGGCTTGATTCCGATATTCTTTCGGAGTTAAGCCT
>NZ_JAEHNT010000122.1:0-224 GCF_016742815.1 Lactobacillus sp. A27 | reverse complement strand
AGTTTTTTGCTAGCCGCAAATTGCGTCCTTCTTTTTTAGCCCTGCGCTGTCTGCGAGACAAGACGCGTTGGGCATGGGCAAGCTTCTTTTTGGTTTTGCAATAAAATCGTGGATTAGCAACCATTGCTCCGTTAGATGCTGTTAAGAAATTATCAAGGTTAAGGTCAATGCCAATTTGACTCTGCGTCTTAGGCAATTCCTTGACAAAAGCAGTATCGCTGCCT
>NZ_JAEHNT010000121.1:0-272 GCF_016742815.1 Lactobacillus sp. A27 | reverse complement strand
ATATGAAAGAAGATCACATGAGAAATGGTCAGCTTAAGCCAGGCTATAATATTCAAGTCGCTACGACGGATCAGTATGTAGTTGATTTCGCCTTGTATCCTAATCCGACTGATTTTAAGCAGTACTATATCCCTTATACCATGTATGAAAAGGAACAAACCAGAAAGCACAAAAACGATCCATCTAAGCTAGCTAACTGGTTCTATGATGAACAAGACGATTACTACCTTGATCAAAACGGCGTTAGATTTAGCTTCAAATATTATAGTCGG